>DASZDM010000316.1:0-3737 GCA_035942015.1 Acidimicrobiales bacterium
GGCCGCCAGGCCCGCCGCCTCGGGGAGGGTGGCCCCGTCGTTGGCGCCGTGCCCGAGAGCGAGAAACGCCAAGTAGCCGACCACCGTGGCCGCCCACGCCGCCCGGCGCTCCCCGGCCAGCACAGCGGTGAACGAGGCAACGAAAAGGGAGAAGAACACCGGCCCGTACGGGTAGCCGAGGGCCAGGTAAGAGACGGTGACGCCGAGCACACCCACCAGCACGGTCGCCGGGAGACGACGGCGGAGCAGCAACAGGATAGGGCCGGCCAGGAGGAAAGCCCGAGCCAGGGCGTCGAGGGTCTCACGGTCGGACTGGTTCTCAGCGGCGAAGTGCGTCCCGACGAGCTGGAAGGCAGCCAGCGCAAGCGAGAGCAGGACGTCCCCACCTACCCCACGAACCCACCGGGGCCAGGGCGAGAGTTGGGGCGCAGCGCTCACAGGGAGACGCTACGGCGCCGGGTACGTATCGTCATCCCCCCAGCGGAGTAGACCGGCGTACGCCGTCAGGGCTACATCCGTGCACGTTTGTGCACCGTCGAAAGCCGAAAACGCGGAGACCCGGGATGAGAAACCCACCATCCGCGACCGCGGCCGCCAACCAAGTGCTCGTTCGATGCCTGCGCAATGACGTCGACCGCGAGCGGCCTTATCCGCTGTCGCCTAAAGCGGTCTGCCCCAGAACGTTCAAGACGAGTCCACCAGGCTCGACGACGAAGAATCGGCGAACCCCCCATGGCTCGTCCGTCAGCGGGTGTACGACGTCATAGCCCCGCGCGAGGGCGGCGGCATGAGCAGCGCTGACATCCTGAACCTCGATCGTGAGGTAGGGGCGCATCTGTTCACCCTTGAGGGCATCGCCAGGCGAGATGCTTATCTGCGCAGTCGGGTTGGTTGGAGAGGCGTACGTCACGATCCACCCAAGGTCCATAACGACGTCCAACCCCAGGAAGCCGCCGTAAAAGTCACGGCTCGCGTTCATGTCGGGGCTCAAGAGGTTGGGTACGACTCGCCTGATGGCCATCACGCCGTCCTGGGATTGCTGTCGTCGACTGTCGGTGTCAGCTGGCTCGGTCAGACCATTCTGGCATCGTGGTCGCGGTCGCGCGAGTTGGCTGATCGTGCGAGAATCGGGAGATGGGCAGCCAACCTGAAGTTCGAGGTGCGATTCCGTATGTCTTCTGTGCTGATGCTGGCGCCGTTGCCGACTGGTGTGTTGAGGTTCTCAGATTCGTCGAGCGCGACCGTTGGTCCGACGATGACGGAGTGGTCCGCAACGTCGAACTGACGGTAGGCGACAGCGAGGTGTGGCTTGACGGCCCCGTGCCCGACTGGAGCGACAAGACCGGCGGGCTCGGCTCCTGGGTCGGCGTGCTGGTGGACAACGTCGACGCCGTCCATCAGAGGATCGCTGCTGCTGGTGTCGACCTGGACCCGCCCCGTACTCGTGATCACGGCGTGCGAGAGATCACCGTGACCGACCCAGAGGGACACGCCTGGGGCTTCGTGCAGCGCCTCCAATGAGTGCCCGACGATCCGAATGACTCGATCTCCTCCGGCCCCCTTTACTCTCAATAGCCGCTAGCGGGAGTGTCCCAGAAAGCACGACCTGCCCCTGCCAGACCAGACAGGGGCCGAAGGGCCGAACCGAAACTACCGAGGGACTCCCTGTAGCCAGGAGCCGGCGCTCGGGGCACCTGGATGGAGGTCCAGGCAAGTTGCGGCTCGCACGGCGCCGTAGAGATCGCTGGCTCGAACCCCGTCACGTGAACTCGCTGAGCGGTGGAGGCTCAGCCCGGTGCGCCGGGTCCAGAGGACTCATGAACCCCAGGAGAAATGGCCGGGTGTGATAACGACCGAGTAGCGCGCTCCCCAGAACGCATCCCAAGGCGCCTTCAACTCCTCTGCGCCAAGGTCGAGAGCATGTCGATGGAGCTCGTCGACTGCTTCCCGGGAGTCGACGTGGACGTTCACAACAACCTGAGGAGCGCCCTCTCGAGGAACTGCTCCCCACCAGCGGGCGAAAGCTGGAGTGTCGAACTCGGCCTCGAAGCCAGCGTCATCCGCCGTGTAGCTGCGATGGTGCGCGGCCCACTCCGATGGGGTTGGCTCGAGAGCGAGACCAAGGGAGTCCAGGAAGCGAGCGAGCGCATCGACGTCCTCGACGATCACGTTGACCGATCCGAACCGCGCTCCTGCCATGAACCAAGTTTGGTCCGCAGGAGGCCAAATTGCGAGACCGTCCTCAGTTCGACTGGCCGCCCCATAAGAGCATCGATAGTTCCGTGGCCTGATCCTGGATCTCGACGCTGAGCGGCGGTCTGGGGCACTGCCCAGGAGGTGCCGGTCGAGGCAGGGAACTCTCGCGAGCAAGGACGCCATCACGACTTGGGACTGGCGGCGCCGGAATCGGCGTTCTGGATTCCCTCCGCGACGCCGCCGCGTGCAACAGAACGCGCTACGCGTCGAGCAACTCATGGCGCTCCTGCTGTCGGATGATCGGCGGCAGCGCCACCGGGGATCAGGGGATCGCGGGCGGCAGTCGTCCGAGCTGGTCGGGCAGGCCGCACCGCTGACGAACGGCACTTCGGGACTACACCGCAGCGGCGAAGTAGTCAGCTCCACCACCGCCCTCGTTATGACGCAACGTCAGAATCATGCGGTCGCCGCCAACGGGGGGACCGGCGCTGTGAACGGGGCACCGACTGTCGTCTTCGGGCCATCCGTTGCCGCATAAGAGGACAAGATCTCCTGCCTCCGTAAGCCACTCGACTCTCTCGTTCGGCGCTCTGACGTCGAAGGCCGCCGTGCCACGAAGCGTTACGATGGCGATGACACCTCCGACACCGGCCGGGTCCCGGTGGGCGGTGATGTGACCAGTTCCTTCCGGATACAGGGTCCAAGTCACCTCGTTGAACAACGGTGGTGCGGTCAGCCCATGTGAAGCGGCGGAGATGGCCGAGATCAAGTCCTCGCCCAACTGCCGTGCGACAGCGGGGGCCTCCCCGAGCAGCCCGCCGGTGGCCTGGCCGCTCTGCCTGACGACCCCCTCTTCACGTGGTAGCTCATGCCACGGCTCCGGGGCTGCCTCTGTCAGTGCTTCACAAGCCATTCCGTCCAGGGCCTTGCCGAGGCGGAGAAAGCCGTTTCGCCGAAGCATCCGAAGCCCGTCCACCCAGTCGAAAGTCTCCGAAACCGTAAATCGCATGGAGGCCCCCAGGCGCACAGCGAACTACGGAAGTTTGCCGGCTTGGGCGGCCGAGTGTCACGCCGATCAGGAAATCGGCAGCGGCTCGGCCGGTGACTGAGGCAGTCCCCAGCTCCTTCCCCACGACCCTCCCGAGCGGGACCTCTGGGCGGTACCGATTCGTCGATCGGATACGCTGAGGTCCGTGGCTGACGAGATCGCCATCGCTGTGATCGCCACCGCCGTCCTCGCAACAAGTGCTCTCGGTGCCGCCATCGGATATCGATTGAGCCGAGCACCTCAGCGAGATCGACGCCGCACCCTTGTTATCGCCTTGATCATCGCAGCCGTATCGCCGCTTCTCCACGCTGGTGTGGTGGTGGTCTGGCCCGGGCTCCTCTCGGCTCTCGCCGCCTACAGTCTCGGTCGCCGTCGTCTTACCGGTCCGAGGCATAGCCAGGCGTAAGTACCATTTTCAACGCTTAGTCGCCGACGTCCAGGCCACCGCAAAGAATTGATCGGTGCTCCTGGGCAGCGACGGCGACCCATCGGT
>DASZDM010000317.1:0-3854 GCA_035942015.1 Acidimicrobiales bacterium
CGTGACGCCGGGCTCGTTCCTCTACGTGCCCGCCGGAGTTCCCCACCGATTTCACGACATCGACAGGGATCTGACCGTCCTGGTGATGTTCGCCCCGCCCGAGGGCAGCGAGTCGCCCACGGTGGGCTGAAACACCGGCGGCTAGCGACCAGGGAGGCCGCCCCGTCCCATGGGGCCCCCACCCCCACAGAAGGGCCGCCCATCACCCCGTGCATGATCCGACTGCCTGTTCCCTTGGAGCGCCGATCAGCGCGTCATGGTGCTGCTTGTCACCGGCGCCGAGACATCGTTCAGACGTAGTCCCGAAGGAAAAGGCGAAGGTGACGGGCCCTGTCCTCAACACTGTCGTGGTCGCCCTCATCGCTTGCGGCAGCGATGGCGCTGGCTCGAGTCGCGAGCTCTTTCCATATGCCGGGTGGGATCCCGAAGGGGGGAATGGAGCTCCTGACCAGGGCGCCCAGCTCCCGTAGCCGCCTCACGGCGGTGCTCTTCCACGGGGCACGCACGAGCTGGTCCGCACAGACGAACAGGTCGCCCATGGCCGACTCCACGCCGTCGTCCTCGTCGTCCTCGTCGTCCTCGTGGTCAACGTCGGTGTCGTCGCCGGCACCATCGCTGCCCGTGCCCGACGCTTCGAGGAAAGCGTCCACCACCGATCGACCCTCCTCCCGCACAACGATGATCGGGCCGGGCTCCCAGCGGAACGGAGCGTCGTGAAGGGCAAGCCCCAGGGCCAGTCGCCGGCCGGAGCTCCAGTCGTGAAGCCGGTAGCGGATCTCCTCCTGCGGGTGGAACGACGGCTGCCAAGCACCACCGTCGGCCGACGCCAGGCCGCAGTCGAAGCATTGGCTGGTGGAAGGAGCCTCGACATTGCGCGAGGGGTGATGACTGAGATCCGCACCGCAGTGCTGGCACAGCACAACGGTCACAGCTCCACCTCCTCTCGACAACACGGCCGATATCGGTTTCCCGTTGCACCGCGGTAGGCCATCATCTTCCCATGTCCGGCGAACGCGACTGGTTCCAGGTAGTGGCCGAGCAGGAGTGCCAGGAGTGCGCCCTGGAAGCTCGCGCCGTGGCCCAAGGTGCCCTGGGCGCCGCCATCTCCGAAGAAGGACATCGATGGGGTGCTCTGCTCACCGAGCGCCACGGAGTAGACGTGTTGCGCCGCCGACCCGGAGCCGACGTGTGGTCGGCGATCGAGTACGCCGCCCACGTCCGCGACGTCTTGGCCCTGTTCCGGGACCGCGTCGCCCTGGTGCTTTCCGAGCACGAACCGGAATTCGGTTGGTGGGACCATGAGGCTGCCGCGGTCCACGAGTGCTACAACGACCAGGATCCCCAGGAGGTGTCGGCGGCATTGGCAACCAACGCCGCTGGACTGGCGAGAGCCCTGCCTTCGCCCGGGGACACGGCATGGGACCGGGCGGGAACCCGCCGGGGACGCGAACGCTTCACTGTCGAGGGACTTGCTCGCTTCGCCCTCCACGAGGCCCGTCATCATCGGATCGACGCCGAGCGAGGATGTGGGTGATTTCTGTCGAGTCCCGGGGGTAACAAGAGACCGCTGGCCGCCGCGGTTTGGTGGCTGCCTGGTCAGGGACGTCATGTCCCCTGTCAGGCCGTCCCATTGCGCGGTTCAAGGACAATCACGGGTGTCTCGATCGCCCGGCGGCGGGCATATGCGTCGACGTTCGGATCCACCGCGACCCAGCGCTGCCACAGCCGATCACGCTCCTCCCCCGCGGAGGAGCGTGCGCGCACCGGGCGCGGATGGTGGCGCGCCAATCGTACGACGGCGTCCGGGTGCGCCCTCGAGGTTGGGCCACCACGAGGGGTGGCCCTCGTCCCAGCCGTTCATCGCCAGCGGGACAAGGTTGGCGCCATCTTCGACGTAACCGATGATGACACTACGTTCTTGGCCGGACTTCCGTCCGATGGTCGTCAGGCGCAGCGCTCCCCACCCCCGCTTGTTCGACGTGGTCCACAGGAAGCGGCCGCCACTGAGTCGGTAGAGGGCTCGATGAGCACGCCATGCCGCGTGGACGAACCACTGCGGTGGGACCCTCGGCGGTCGGGGTGTCGCCGCGTTCATGGGCGACTCCTCACGGGAAGTGCTACCAGCGACACCTCGTAAGGGGTGGCCGCCCGAGGCTCGAAGGCCAACCCTTCACCGGCATCGGGGCTACGGACACGAGCCAACCGTGCCACAGTCCGGCCGGACACGACGGCCGAGGCATGGATAGCCGGATCTCTTCACGGCGGGACTCCGCGCCCGCGTGCCAGCGGGAGCGCTGGTGCATGCGCTGCGCCACACCTTCGCCACCTCTGCTCTTGAGGCGGGTGCCGACGTGGTGGAGCTGCAGACGCTGTTGGGCCACGCCTCGCTGGACACCACCCGGCGCTACCTCGACGACACGGCCGAGGGCCTCCGCCAGGTGGTCCGGGGTCACCCTGGCCAGGTGGCGCTCCGGGAGCAACTGCGGCGAAGCGAAACTAAGCAGCCGTAGGGGCTCCGAAGACCGTGCTCCGCCCCCTCCGGCCAGAGACAAGACGCTCTCAGCCGGCGCTGCCGGAGGACAGCTCGGAGGGGCGGTGCCGGTCGGACAGACGCGTTCAAGAGGGAATCGCCCGCTGCCTCACCCCCTATTGCCCCGTTGGAGGGGCTCTACGGCGATCCTCTGCGGTGGCCTTTGTCCGGAATGGGCGGACTGGACGTGTGATGGTGGCGCAGGATCCGTAGCCGTCCTGAAAGATGTCCGGTGCCGTCGCCAGCGCTTGAGCGCAGGGAGCAGGTCCTTCAGCTTTCGGACCTGCAAGATGGCCACGTAGGGCTCGCTCTCATCGACGAAGTACGTCACCCCAATTCCTGGTGGCAGCTCGTCCTCGAAGATCTCGACGCCAGCGACCAGTCGTCGATTGGTGCGCCGCGGACCTGACTCGACCCAGCTGAACAGCACTTCGGCGAGCGCTTCCCGTTCGGCTTCCGTCAAGCGTTCGAAGTCCGGACGGGATGCGTCTGTGGCGAAGACCCGCCAGCTCACGCCGACCGACGGAGCGGCTCCCGGAGATATTGAAGAAACGCACGGGGGTCCGAAAAGCCAGGGAGCGAATCGTCGGCGATCCGCTCTCGCGCCACGTCGACCACGGTGCGGATCGCCTCGTCCCCCACCTCGGCGCGCCACTGGTCCAGCACGGGGGTGTCGCTCTGGCTCTGCTCCGATGCCATTCCGACAGCGTAGACGCCCCTCCCCGAGCCGGGAGGGTTCCGGGGGGTCACAGCGTCGGTTCCTGCAAGCCCCAACTATTGCCTAGGGTCAGGTCCCGGGCTCGTCCCCGAAGTACGGCGCCAGGGCCTCCGCCAGGTTGGCGCCCGCCTCTTCTAGGTCTCGCCCTGGCTGGCGACCTCGACCTCCAGGCAACGGGCGACCCACAAGGGCTCTCGTGAGTGATGGCGGCGGTGAAGCGCACGAGCGCACGAGGGAGCGTAGCTCGCGACTTCCATGCTTATTGGTGCATCACAACTCTTATCTACCAGCTTCGTTGACGCACGCGACTGCGAGCCGGCTTCCGCTGAGCCTGGCGACTGTCCATCTCACGACGAGCGGCCGCCGGCGGGGCGAACCGGTGGCGGCTACGGCAGGGCATCCGGGGGGACGCAGTCTATGTCGGCGCTCATGAAGGCGCTCCAGGTCCGGGCGGGGATGGATCCGCCCGTCACCCGATTGACGCCCTTCACGTCGAACAGCGAGGTCGGTTGATCGCGGTTGCCCATCCACACCGCCGTCGACAAGCTGCGGGTGTAGCCGACGAACCACGCGTCACGCCATTCCTGGGCGGTCCCGGTCTTGCCC
>DASZDM010000318.1:0-1593 GCA_035942015.1 Acidimicrobiales bacterium
GCGTGGTACTGGTCAAGACAGCGCTACGTCTTTTCCTTGTGCCATCGGGGCCCCGCCGCTGACGGCCGGTCCTGCTCTAGGTATGCGCGTCGAGGAGCCCGCGACGCGACAGACCGAGCTCACCCGAGCACCTGGATCTGCGCCGGGCACATGCAGACCCGCACCTCCGGGCCGTCGCCCTCGGCCTTCACGGACGAGGAACCAATCAGGCGCTCCCCGCTCGGCTTCGGTGAGGGGCTGACCTCAGCGCTTATCTATGACCCCGCCACGGGCCGAGACGCGCTGGGTGGGCAGTGACGAGGTCGGCGTGTCACTTCTTCCGGTGGACCAGTAGACGAAGGCGGGCGTCAGGCCCACTCCCCCCAGTAGCTGTCGCCCACCACCTCGTCGAGCTCGAGCTGTTCCTGTGCGGACAGGACGTTGTAGAAGAAGGCGTCCCAGCGCTCGAGCTCCGGCATCGTCGTCGGGCCGGCCCGGCGGATGTGCGCTTCCTGGCCGGCGCCGGTGCGCACCACCAGTTCCTCGCCCACCACGGCTATGTTCTCCAGCGGGCTGAGCCCTCGGGCCCTCGCCTCGTTGAGGCTGAAGGCGTAGACCGGAGCGCCCACCGCTCGCTCGGGCTCGTAGCCACCCACCACCGGCCGGATCCACAGCGCGTCGTCCTCGATGCGGTAGTGGCGGGCCAGCGGCGCCAGGAAGACCACCTTGCCCGCCAGGTCGTGCACCTCCAGCTCGGCGCCCGACTCGAGGTCGTCGCCCCCACTCAGCAGCTCGGCCAGACGGGCCTCCCACGCCGGCGTCACTGCACGACCTCGGAGACGGGCTTGCCCCGCAGGTGGGTGATGCCCCGGGTGGCCAGCAGCGAGAGGACCTGAGAGCGCACCGCAGCCGAGCCGCAGCTGATGCGGCTCGGGGCCTCGGCGCCGAGGAGGTCGATGCCGTTTTTGAACATCACCTCGTTGCTTCCTCCGCTGAAGCCAGCCAGGGTGGCCGGGTCCCTGGTCCTGCCCTTGGTGGAGTGCCCGCTGGCCGGGTTGAGCGAGCCGAAGTGGTCACCGTTGTAGGCGTACCAGTCCGAGCGGCGCAGCAGCTCGCTGGGATCGTCCCAGTGCAGGCTCTGGTCGGCGCCGCTGCTGGGCTTGGCGCCCACTCGGAGGAAGACCGACTTGGCCCCACCGCTGTTCATGTCCCCGCCCTCGCTCATGCCCTTGCCGGGGTTGATTCCCATGGCCCGGCGACGCTCGGTGCACGCCAGTACCCCGCCGTTGGTGAGCACCTCGACGATGTTCTGGTTGGTGACCCGGTGGTACAGCCCCCGCTTGCCGAAGGCTCCCTTGACCTTGGCCCGGCTGGCGGCGACGTCGAAGCGGTCCCACACCAGCCACCCACCGGAGGCCCTGGGGGTCGGGTCGTAGCCCGGACTGGCGACCAGGGCATCGCCGTTGGCCATGCCCAGTGACTGCGCCACCCCGTCGCGCACCAAGCGGACCTTCTCCGGCAGCGCCTTGGCCTCAGCCTCCAGGCGCAGCTGCTTGGCGAAGCCCACCAGCTGGGCGTGGTCCATGCCGATGGCCTCGTGCGCCCGCTCGGCCA
>DASZDM010000319.1:0-1879 GCA_035942015.1 Acidimicrobiales bacterium
CTGCGGTCCATCGCCAATCAGCTCGAGGACCTGGAGCGGCGGGCCAAGCGCGGGCGCTCCGGCGAAGAGGAACTGAGCAGGGACCTCGTGGGAGAACTCCCACTCGACGACGACAAGGGCGAAGCTGAGGCCGGCGACGACTGAGGTGTTCCGGAAAGGTCTGGTCAGGCGGACTTGCTTACGGTGGTCGAGGCCTCCGGTTGAAGCTCGGCGAGCACCTCCAGTACGAGGGCGCCGCTGCCCTCGTCATACTCGAGCACCCGTGCGGGGGCCGCGCCCCAGTCGTCGTCACCGACCACCACGGTCTCCCCGACTGCAATCACGGTGCCCGGAACGGCTCGATGGGCGTTTCCTCGAATCACGTTGTCGCGCAACAGTCGGTTGAAGTCGACGGTCAGCTGGCGAACCATTCCGATCTCCCTGGGTCTCGACTTCATCGCTGCTTCGCCGGATTTGGCATCGAGGTGAAGCAAGTGACCAGTGACTCGATGGTACCGGGCGCCACATCGGCGAGCACGATGTCGAAATGGGGACGAGCATCGGTCGCCAGCAACCGGAAGCCTCGTTGGCGGAGTTCGCCGCACGTCGCCACCCAGACCGTCCCTGGAGTTCGCAGTCGCGGCACGCTGCGGCACAGGTCAGGGACGTCACTGTCGAGCGCTGCGAATACCGACAGCCCGTAGAAGCCGGAATCGGCCAGGCTGTCCTCGCACAGCTCCCGAACCTTCTCGGTCGCCAGGCTGTGAAGTCCGCCCCGCACGACGACGACGCCGTCTTCGGGCGTCTCTTCATCGCGGATGCTGCGGGGCGTGACCATGGCGGCGGCTCCGGGTGAACTGGGGGCGTCGCCGGCTGGTGCGCCTACTCGGCGCCGAAGAGCTGGCGGCCGACTCTCTCGGCCGTCTCCGTGTGCATGTGCTGGCTGACATGTGAGTAGACATCGAGGGTGATGGCCACCCGGGCGTGGCCAAGCATCTCCTGGACCTGCTTGGGGTTGGCACCGCCGGTGAGGGCCAATGTGGCCGCGGTGTGGCGTAGGTCGTGGAGTCGGATCGGACGAAGAGCACTGCGTCGGACAGCGGCGTGGAAGTCCCGGGCCACGTTGCGCGGGTGGATGATCGAGCCGAGGCTGGTGGTGAACACCAGGCCGGCGTCCTGCCATGCCGTAGCGGCGAGGTTGCGTTCGTGGTGCTGGCGCACCTGGTGGCGGCGCAGCGCCGCGACAACGTCGGGATACAGCGACACCGACCGCCTGCCCGCCGAGGTCTTGGGCTCGGAGAGGTAGACCTGGTTGGACGCGACCACCACTGTCTGGACCACCGACAGGCGACCGTCGTCGAGGTCGACGTCGGCCCAGCGCAGCCCCAGCGCCTCGCCGCGGCGCACACCGGTGGACACCATGAGCGCCCACAGCGCGCCCAGGCGATGGTCGGCGGTGGCTGCCAGGAAGTGGCGGGCCTCCTCCGCCGTCCACGTCTGCATCGGCTGGTGCTGCATCCGGGGGAGATCGAGCTTGGCCGCCGCCGGGTCGCGGGCGATGAGTCGCCAGTCAGCGGCGCGCTCCAAGGCGAGGCGAAGCACCTGGTGCGCCAGGCCGACCGAACGTGGCGAGAGCGGGCCCGAGCCGTTGACCCGCCCCGAGGCCAGCAGCTCGGAGTACAGGTCCTGGAGGTGCTTGGGGGTCACGTCCTGGAGGGGCAGGTGACCTACCCGCGGTCGGATCCAGTTGTCGACCGCGCTGCGGTAGAGGCCCGCGGTGGTCGGACGGAGCGACGGCGCCACGGCGGCCAGCCAGTCGTCGAGGTACTCCCCCAGCGTCTGGCGGCTCGGATCGACCGCAGTGCCCCGGTCGAGCTCGACCACCAGTTCCGCCAGGGCG
>DASZDM010000320.1:0-4228 GCA_035942015.1 Acidimicrobiales bacterium
GGGGGCGCAGGCACGGCGACCATGGACGGCCCAACTCTGGCCAGCGACGTCGGCCTGCACGGCTTCGACCATTCAGCGGAGCTGACCCTGCCACCGCTCGGTGTGGTGTGGCTGTGCCCCGGGGGCAATAGCGACACCACATAGGTCGTTCTCGGGCTGTTCACGCCGGGAAGTGCTCCCCGGCCCCGCCGGGATCGCGCCGGCAAAAGACGGTGTACTCGACCGCCAGCCCCACCACCCCAGAGGCTCCCGATCTCGTCCGGGAACACGCTGATGGCGATGGGGATGGCAGTCGCTTGGCTACTTACTCGACGGTGAGCTCGGCGAACATGCCCTCGGCAATGGCGTGGGGTGGCCCCTCCACTTCGTCGCCGCTCGCGACCGCCTGAGGAGTGGAGCCCACAGGCACGAAGCAGGCAACACCGAACCGGCCCGCCTCCAGGTCGAGGAACGTGCTGTCGGAGACCCCGGGGAAGGCGAAGACCTGGCCGCTGAAGGAGACCCTTTGCCGGGCCTCGTCCTCGGGAAGCTGGAGCAGCTCCTCGAACCGCTCCTCCACATCGTCGTTGATCCGGACGAGTGCCAGCTCGTGCACCTCGGACCCGTCGTTGGTGAACGTCAGGGCCACCGGGCCGGCCGGCACGGCGTCGGGCACGTCTTCGAAGGCGTAGTCGACCGCCGTGACCTCCACCTCCTCGAAGCCGCAGTTGGCGAGCATGAAGTCGTCGACCTTGGCGTCGGCGTCGGTGAACTCCTGGGTCTCGAAGATCGAATCGTCCCCCGTCGTCAACGCCTGGCGCGACAGCCGAGCCAGGGTCCTGGTGTCGCTGCTCACCTCCTGAGGTGCCCTCTCTTCGACTACGGCGAGGAGGGGCTCGAGGGTCGCCGCGAACTCCTCGAGCGCCGCCTGCACCTCTTCCGGCGGCGCGCCCTCGAGCTGCGGGCCGGGCGCGGCGGTGGCGACGGTGGTGTCGATGGCCACCACGGCGTTGCAGAAGGCAGTGACGTCGTCTTGGCCGTCGGTTCGCACCGTTGTGGTCGTCGACGCCGTCGTGGACGTCGCCGTCGCCGCCTCCTCGTTGTCACCGCAGGCCACGAGGCCGAGGCTCAGGGCGATGACGGCCGCCGTCGGGACCAGCGATCGGCGCCGGCGCCGACGGCTGACTTCGGGACTGTGCACGTTGTGCATGAAGGTCGAGCTCACCTGATTCCTTCCTCTCGTTTCGGGTGGGATTGGACGGGCTAGGAGACCGGCGGAGCTGCCTTCTGGGAGCGCAGCACGGTCAGGGCCCATCCGACGATCGTCACCGTGAACAGGGTGTAGCCAATGCCTGCCAGGGGACCGGTGCTGTCGACTGCTGCCCCACCCAGGTAGGCGAGCGAATGAGCGGCGAACGGAAGGGCCGCAACGGCTCCGACGAGGCGCACCCAGCGAGGAGCCCACGTGGACAGCGCGATCATCAGCAACGCGGGAACATAGAGAAGCACCCCGGCGGCGAAGGAGGCCTCGCCCCCGGGGGCATCGGTCGGGTTCAGCACCCTCGTCTCTCCGAGCGCGAGCACCACGAACCCGGCCGCCGCCAGCCGGTGACCCACGGAGGCATGGTCCACGGCGAGCAGCACCGAGGACAAGATCAGCCCCACCGCACTGATTGCGTACAAGACGCTCTGGACGTTGCCCTGCTCGACGAAGTTCCCACCGAACCCGAGAACCGCCCCGACGAAGAGACCCCCCACGATGATCGAGCGCGACCCCACATGGGCCAGCCGTTCCTTGGGCACTGCAGCCGTTGCTGTCGAAGCCATCACACACCCCTTTTCGCTACGAAACCTCGCCCATGGAGGCGACGCCTAGGACAAGATGGACTGAACGTACGGTCTCGCCTCTCTGGCCGTAAGCCGACGAGCCTCCGACCTCCTGTAGGAAAGCTGGCGAATGCCATGGGGGGTAACCCCCGGAGGCGGTCAGGTTCTCCGGCTTTCCGACCGCGACTCTTCGGAGGACAATGGCGGCCATGGAGAGGGGCTCCCGCCCGGGGGCGGCGGTGCTGTTGGCAACGGCGACGGGTTCCACTGCTGCGGGGCTGTGGCTGCAGGTGGCGAGTGGAAGTGCCATGCCGGCCGGCTTCCTCCAGTACGCAGCAGTGGCGGTCGGAACTGCGGCGCTGGGATCCTTCATCCTTTGGCACCGACCACGAAACCGCTACGGCCTGACCCATCTCGCCATCGGCGTGTTGTTCGGGGCGGTGGTCCTGGCCGCCGGTGTCCTCGCGCGCTCGGGGACCGCGGCGGCGTTGCCGACGTGGACGGAGGAAGTGGCCCTGGCCTGGTCCTGGATATCGGCGGCCGCCCTGCTGCCGTTGTGGGTCATCGTCATTGCCGCCTTTCCCGATGCCAGGTTCCACCGGGAAGTGCTGCGAGGGGCCACCGTTGCTCTGGCCATCGTGATGCCGTTCTTGGCGGTGGTCGCTTACCTGCTGGCTCCCTCAGGCGAGCCGCCTCCGCTCATCCGGGTGGAGGTGGCCGCTGACCTGGTCGGCCCCCTGGCGCCGGCAGGCGATCCCCACGTCCTCTATCGACTGGCCTCCGGGTGCGCGTCACTGCTGGGCGCGCTCGCCCCGGTGGCGGCGGTCGTGGCATTGATCGATCGCTTCCGCCAGGCCGGGCCCGTGCTTCGCCAGCAGATCAAGTGGCTCCTGGTCGGCGCCGCAGCATCGGTTGTGCTCCAGGCCATCCCCGTGCAGGCACTCGATTCCGAGGCACTGCGCACAGCTGCACAAATCCTGGTGGTAACGGCCGTTCCTCTGCCCCTGCTCGCCGCCGCCGTCGCCGTGTTCAAGCACGGATTGTGGGAGATCGACGTCGTCATCTCCAAAGGGCTCGTCTACGCCCTGGTCTCCGGAGTATTGACGGCGCTGTTCTCTGGAGTCGCTTTGGTCGCTGGTGTCAGCGTAGGAGGACGGGATTCCCGAGTGGTCACCGCGCTCGGGTTGGCGCTCGTGGTGAGCTTTTTGGCCCAGCCCTTGCGGCACCGCCTGGAGACGGTGGCGGCTCGCATCCTCTATGGAGATGGGCCGGGCGGGCTCATGGCCCTTGCCCGGCTGGGCGACATGGCCGCCCCGTCGCTCGACGCCCGGGAACTCGGGTCCCGGATCGCCGACGCCGCCCGGGACGCGCTGGGGGTGTCGTGGGCCGGCGTCTGGCTCTACATCGGGAGCGGCGAATCCGGCACGCTACGGCCTGTGGCCGTATCGGGAGCCGAGCCCGGCCCTTCGGCGGTCCTGCCGCGCTGGCTCATCGCCGCGCTCGTCGATGTGCCTGGTGGGGCGCGATTCATCGATCTTCCCGCTGAGGTGGCGGAGCCGCTCCGTCCTTTGTTCCCCCACGAGCCTGCCCTCGTTGCGTCTTTGACCTCGACCGGCCACCTCATCGGCTTCCTCGCGTGCGGCAGTCGGCCCAAGGACCCCTTTGGAGACGAGGACGTCGAGCTTCTCGCAGTGGTGGCACGCGAATCGACCCTCGCCCTGCGGAACATCCGACTCGAGGAAGAGCTCCGGCAACGGCTCGAGGAGATCGAACAACAGGCCGCCGAGCTGCACAGCTCCCGTCAGCGGCTGGTGACGGCGCAGGACCGAGAGCGCAAGCACATCGAGCGTGACCTTCACGACGGGGCGCAACAGCGGCTGGTCGGCTTGGCTGGCCGTCTGCGCCGGGCTGCCCGCGGGGACGGGGCCACGGTTGACCCGGCGCTCGACGAGCTCGCCGACGAGGCCGAGGAGGCGGTGTTCGCCCTGCAGGAGTTGGCCCGAGGGATCTACCCCAGTCTGCTTGCCGACCGGGGACTTCCGGCCGCTTTCCAGGCCCATGCCGCCCGCCTCCCTGCGAACGTGCGCGTCGAGGTGGAACCGCTCGTGCACGGGCGCCGCCTGGAGCCCGAGCTCGAAGCTGCGTTCTACTTCGTCGGCCTCGAGGCCGTGACCAACGCAGTCAAGCACGCGCCCGGCGCTCGCATCATCGTTTCGCTGCGGGCCGATGAGGAGAGGCGCACGGTCGCCCTGGAAGTGCACGACGACGGTCCCGGCTGCGAGGTCGGGGCCGTGACATCCTCGGGCGGCCTCCAGAACATGGCCGACCGGATCGATGCCCTGGGCGGAGTCTTGTCGGTGGAAAGCGTGCTTGGTGGCGGGACTTGGATTCGTGCCGAGGTGGAGGAGATGGCCGAGGTCAC
>DASZDM010000321.1:0-6494 GCA_035942015.1 Acidimicrobiales bacterium
GCCCAGCACCCGCACGAAGGACTCGAAGCGAAGGCGGGCGGCCTCGCCGTACAGAGTGACGCGACGAGTGGGTGCCCGATCTGGTGAAACCGAACCGACGTCCTCGGGCAATCTCCCCTCTCGGAACGCTTCAGTACGACACCTACTTCAACGACGATGAGACCGAGTGCATCGTCATCGAGCGCTTCCGCGACCCCGACGCGCTCATCGACCACGGCGAGAACGCCCTGGATGGTGATGTAGCAACGGGTCGACTCCTGGCGTACGGGGGCACGACCAAACCCGAGACGAGGTAGAGGCCCCCGACGAGCGTGTGGACGACTGCGGCCACCCCTGCCAGCGCCAGCGGCGCGACGCCACGCTGCGAGTTGCCCGCCTGAGTCACACCCGCCTATGGCTCCCGGGATGCCTCGGTCAGGACCGGGATTCGTCGGTGATCCTCAGCGCCACTTCGTTGGCGAGGAGCCGGCCCGCAACGGTGAGAACCATGCGGTCGTCACGGGGCTCGACCAGGCCGTCGAGCCCTTCGGCGTCGAGGTCCGAGGCCGGAACGCCCCGCTCGGTCCGCAAGAGCAGCTGCAGGCCCTCGAGACGCCTTTCGGACTCGTCGAGGTGCTCACCGGCCGCCACCACCGCCTCGCCGGCGCCCACCAGGGCCAGGTAGCGCTCCGGAGTGCGCACATTCCACCACCGCCGCCCGTCCTGGTGTGAGTGGGCCGCGCACCCGAAGCCGCGGTAGTTGCCCTGGCCCCAATAGAGGACGTTGTGCTGGCACTGGTGGCCCGGCCGGGCCCAGTTGGACACTTCGTAGCTGGCCAGACCGGCCGCTCCCAACACCTCTTCCGCGACGATGTACTTGTCGGCCTGATCGTCGTCGTCAGGCGCACGACCGGGATCGGCGGCCAGGGGCGTTCCCGCTTCCACGGTGAGGCCGTAGGCACTGACATGGGGAGCGTCGAGCTCGGCCGCACCCGCCAGCGTCCGCCGCCAGTCGTCCAGCGACTCCCCCACCGTGCCGTAGATGAGGTCCAGGTTCCACGAGTCGAAGCCGGTGGAGGCCACCGCCCGGGCCGCCCGCACCACGGTGGCGGCATCGTGGGTGCGATCGAGGGCCCCGAGCACGGAGTCGACCAGGGACTGGGCCCCGAGCGAGATCCGGGTGATGCCAGCACGGCGGTATCCGGCCAGGCGGGCGGCGTCGATCGTCTCGGGATTGCACTCCAGGCTCACCTCGGCGCCGCCGGCGAGCGGCAGGCCGGCCAGGATCAACTCGACGTGCGCCGGTGCAAGCAGTGACGGCGTCCCCCCGCCGAAGAACACGGAGGTGACCGGAGCGAGCTCAGCAGCCGCCACGTCGATCTCATGGCGCACACCCTCGACGTAGGACTCGAGGAGGTGGCCACGGTCGTCCCACGTGGCAAAGGCGCAGTAGTCACAGCGGTGGGGGCAGAAGGGGATGTGGACGTAGACCCCAAACGGGGCCCCGGCGCTCACTTCTAAGGCGTCAAGCGCAGGTCGAGCTCGTCGAGGCGTCCCCGCGCGCCGTCGGGAGTGATGTCGAGCAGGCACGCCACGGCCCGCAGGTCGTCCCGGCGGATGGTGAGCATGCGCCCGTTGAAGTCGCCCCGCTGGACCTGGATCATGGCCAGGTACCGCCCCAGCAGTTCGGCCTCGGGCGATTGCAGCGCCCCCAGACGCATGAGATCGATGGTGACCGGACCGTCACCCTGCAGGGTGCCGCGGGCCAGGGCAGCGCTGTCCTCGAGGTCGAGCACCGGCTGCTCGCCGGCGCCGTCTCGGGGAAGGAGTTGATCGACCGGCACGCGGTAGAACCGGGCCAGGCGTTGCAGGCGGGGGACCGAGATCGCCCGCTCACCACGCTCGTAGGCACCCAGCACCGACGCCTTGAACTCGGCGCAGGAGCTGGCCTCCACCTCTTGGAGCGAAAGGTGCTTCTGCTTGCGGATCGCCCGTAGCCGGCTCCCGACCTTGGCAGCATAGGTATGGTCGATCCCGTCTTCGGAGACGGTGTGATCAGTGCCCATGGTCCGGTTCTCCTGCCTGTACGTCACCCAGCACGACTCGGAGTCATTCCTGGAACGTTGCGTCCGTACCACGGCGAGCCACGACCCGGGGACGTCTCCGCCTCCGTTGGAAGAATAGGCGAGCGAGGCATCGTCCGGCAATGAGAACTTCACGAACAGTCGTGCCGCCTCACGCTGTGCTGTACCCGCTCCGGGCCGGTCGGACCAGCCCGAGCCGCAGCCCGACAACGAGGGAGGCGATGGCGATGGCGGCCGTCTCCGCCCGCAGGACCAGGGAGCCGAGGCCCACCTGGGGCAGCCCGAGGGCCAGTTCCTCGTCCGCCCATCCCCCCTCGGGGCCCACCAACAGCGATGGGTGGGCCAGCGTGGGTGTCTCGCCCCCCATCTGGGTCAACGCCACGCCCGGCCGGCCGGCCACGTCGGCGAACGCAGTGAGGTCCTCCACGACCGGCAACCTCACTCGGCCGGATTGCATCGACGCCTCACGGGCCACCTTGCGCAGGCGCCGGAGATGGGTCTCTGCCCGCGGCCCCTGCCAGCGTACGACGGACCGGGCACCGACGAAGGGAATGATGCGCTCGATCCCCAGCTCCGTGAGCTTCTGGACGGCCAGCTCCGGGCGGCTGCCCTTGGTGAGGGCGATGCCGACCGACAATGGCGGTTGGGGCGCCTCGACGACGACGATCTCACCGGTGGGCTCGATCTCGCCTCGCGGACGGAACCGACAGGCCCGCCAACGCCCGTCGCCGTCGCTGACCGTCAGGGGTTCCCCGGAGCGCAACCGAAGGACCGTCATCACATGGTGACGGTCGTCGTCGTCGAGGTCCGGTGACCCCACGTCGGCCACGAACAGGTGGGCGGCGCCGTCGGAGACGCCGTCTCGAGCTGTCATCGCAGTTCGATCATCAGCGTCGTATCACTTGAACGCACCACGGATCTTCGAGAACAGCCCACTCTCGGGAGGTGCCACCTCGTGGCCCCGGCCTTCAGCGAGCTGGCGCAGGAGGTGGTCTTCGTCGGCCGTCAGGTCGGTGGGGGTGTCGACTCGCACCTCGACCAGGAGGTCACCGCGACCCCGACCTTCCACATGCGGGACGCCCCGCTCCCGCAGCCGGAACACCTTGCCCGTCTGGGTCCCGGGCGGCACCACCAGCTCCTCGGTGCCATCGAGCGTCTCGTAGTCGAGCACGGTCCCGAGGGCGGCCTGGGTGACGGGTAGGTGGAGACGGTCGATCAGGTCGTAGCCGTCACGCTCGAAGCGTTCGTGGGGCCGAACCCGCAGGTGGACGTAGAGGTCGCCGCTGGAGCCGCCGTGGGCACCGGCGGCACCCCGCCCTCCCTGGCGCAGGGTGGAACCGTGGTCCACGCCGGCGGGCACCTCGATCATCCACGAACGCTCTTCGGTGCGGCGTCCCTCACCTCGGCAGTCACGGCAGGGGTCGGCTACCATCCGCCCTCGTCCCCGGCAGCGGGGACAGATCGCTGCCGTCACCATCTGGCCGAGGATGGACTGGCGGACGCGGCGGACCTGACCCGCGCCGCCGCACTCCGAGCAGGTGGTGGGTGCGGTCCCGGGGCGGGCGCCGGAGCCGTCACAGGCGGCACAGGTGACCGGCAGGCGCAGTGAGATCTCCCGCTTGGCGCCGAACACGGCCTCCTCGAACTCGAGATCGAGCGCCACTTCCATGTCGGCGCCGCGCGGTGGCCCACCGTTGCCCCCGGCCTGGCCCCCGAACGGGCTGGCGCCTCCGAAGAAGGCGTCGAAGATGTCACCGATGCCCCCACCGAAGGGATTGCCACCGGCCCCGCCTCCTCCCGCACCCACCGTCTCGGAACCATAGGTGTCGTAGCGGCGGCGCCGTTGGGGGTCCGACAGCGTTTCGTAGGCGACCCCGAGCTCCTTGAAGCGCTCCTCGGCCGCTGGATCGGCATTGGTGTCAGGGTGCAACTCTCGGGCCAATCGCCGGTAGGCCCGCTTGATGTCCTCTCCCGACGACGACCGCGTCACCCCCAAGAGCTCGTAGTAGTCCGCCGCCATCGTCAGTTTTCGCTCAACGTGTGTCCGAGGCGCTGGCTCACCATGGCCACCGCGGCGAGCGCCTTGGGGTAGTGCATGCGGGTGGGGCCGAGCACCCCGATGGCCCCCACTGTCTCCCCCTCGACCTGGTACGGGGAGACGACCAAAGAGCACTCGGCCAGGGGCTCCACCCCGTGCTCGACGCCGATGGCCACCGTGAGGCCGCGATCGACGACGTCCCGCAACAGACCCACCACCACGTACTGCTGCTCGAGGATGCCGAGCACCTTGCGCACGCTCTCGACGGCGTCGAAGGCCGTCACCATCCGGCTCGTCCCGCCCACGAAGACCTGGCCGGGTTCGACATCGGCCTCCGCCACCAGTGCATCGACCGCCTGGGCGCAGGCGGCGTCGACCATGGCGTCCCCCGAAGGCGGCACCGGCTGCAGGGCGTGGGGGCTGGCCCCCAGGAGCCACCGCGACAGATGGGCGCTGGCGGCGGCCAGGCGTTCGTCCCCGACGGCGTCTGCCATCTCCAGGCGGGCCTTGGTCACCGCGCCGTTGGACAGCACCATCACCGCAAGCGCGGTCCGGCCCGTCAGGCCGACCAGTTGCACCGATCGGATGGTGGCGTCGTCGGGGGGCGCACCGGTCACGAGGGCGGCGTAATCGGTCAGGCCCGAGAGCAGCCGGGAGGTGTCGGCCAGCATCTCCTCGAGGGCCCCGTGGGCCTCGGCGAAGAAGGCACCGACCTGATGACGCTCGGCCGCATCGAGTGGGTCGGGGACGACCAGGCTGTCGACGAACATGCGATAGCCCTTGTCGGTGGGGACCCGGCCGGCGCTGGTGTGCGGTTGGCGGAGGTACCCCTCCTGTTCGAGCACGACCATCTCGTGGCGTACGGTCGCCGGCGAGACCCCGACCTCGGGCAGGCGCGCCACCCGGTTCGAGCCGACCGGTTGGGCCGTCTCGATGTACTCCTCCACCACGGCACGGAGGATGGCGGCTCGTCGGTCTTCCATCATCGGTTGGCACTCGATCGTATCGACTGCCAGCTCGGCCCGACGGCAGCGTCGCGCGGAGGGGCGCGAATGGCACGAAATGAGATGCCTCGGTCAGATACGCTCCTGCCACCGCCGCCAAGGAGGTCCTCATGTCCAACGTCCCGCCTGCCGGGGATCAGCCCGATTGGTCCAAGCCGTCGCCGAGCCAGCCTACGAACTACGGCGGTGGCGACCACGGAAACCAGGGTGGCTACGGGGGTTCGGCTCCGGCGCAGCCGAGCAACGGCATCGGGATCGCCGCCATGGTGGTGGGCATCGTCGCCCTGCCGCTGGCGCTCCTGTTCTTCCCCTTGGGACTGGTGCTCGGGATAGTCGCCATCGTTCTGGGCATCGTGGGCATCCGCAAGGTCAACCGGCGTGAGGCCACCAACAAGGGCATGGCCATCGCCGGCGTGGCCACCGGAGCCGTAGCCCTGGTGATCGCCATCCTGGTGACCATCTTCTTCGTCGGCATCTTCAACAGCGAGGAGTTCCAGAACATCTTCGAGTGCACGCAGAACGCCCAGACCGTCGAGGAGCAACAGGAGTGCCAGGAGCAGTTCGAGCAGGACTTCGGCCGGTAGCCGACAGCGCGCCAAGCGAACCGAGGCTTGCGCTGTCGGAGCGGCGATGAGCGCCGCCCAGGGCGGCACGAAGCGCTCCCGGCGAGCGCCGCGAGCCTGTCAGTCGTCCAGGCGCAGGGCCGACACGAACGCCTCCTGGGGCACCTCCACCCGGCCGATGTTCTTCATCCGCTTCTTGCCTTCCTTCTGGCGCTCCAGCAGCTTGCGCTTGCGGGTGATGTCGCCGCCGTAGCACTTGGCCAGCACGTCCTTGCGCTTGGCCTTGACCGTCTCACGGGCGATGATGCGCCCTCCCACCGCGGCCTGGATGGGAACATCGAAGAGTTGGCGGGGAATCAGCTCCCGCAGCTTCTCGGCCATGCGCCGGCCGTAGTCATACGCCTTGTCCCGGTGCACGATGGTGGAGAAGGCATCCACGTCGACGCCGTTGAGCAGCACATCCACCTTGACCAGGTTCGACCGGGCGTAGCCGGCGGGGTCGTAGTCGAGGCTCGCATAGCCCTTGGTCCGGCTCTTGAGCTGGTCGAAGAAGTCCACCACCACCTCGGCCAGGGGGAGCCGGTAGCGCAACTCCAGACGCTCGGGGCTGAGGTAGGTCATGGCCTCCATCTCGCCCCGTCGCTCCTGGCACAGCTCCATGACCGCACCGGTGTACTCGGTGGGGGTGAGCACCCCGACCCGCAGGAAGGGCTCCTCGATGTGGTCGATCTGGTTGGCCGGCGGCATGGCCGAGGGGTTGTCGACCTCGGTGCGCTCGCCCCCGGTGGTGTGGACCAGGTAGCCCACCGAGGGAGCGGTGGCGATG
>DASZDM010000322.1:0-3912 GCA_035942015.1 Acidimicrobiales bacterium
GCCGCCCTCCTGGGCTTCGTCGCCGTCACCCTGCTCGTCGCCCTGGTGCTGAGCGCCGCCGCCTCGGCCCTGATCGCTCCCACCCAGGGCGTGGACACCTCGGCGTGGTGGGGCTTCGACGGCCTCGCCGCGTCGATCGGGGACTACCTCACCACCCTGGCGGCGGCATCGGCCTGGGCCCTATTCGGCATGGCGCTCGCCCTCGTGGTGGGATCGACCCCGGTGGCCCTCGGCCTTGGCGTGGCGTGGGCGGGACCCATCGAGCACCTCGTCGGACAGGACGCCTGGTCCGCCGGCCAGGGCTGGTTGCCTGGACTGCTGCTTGAAGCGTTGGCCCAAGGCGGGACCCCTGAGGCCTCGGTCGCCAGGGCGGCGACGCTCGTCTCCGTTTACGCGGCCGCTGCCGTGGTCGGCGCCACCTGGCACTTCATCCGCCGCGACGTCGCCCGTGATCCTACATAGACGGCCCTCCAGGGCCTTCACTTTCACACTGCCTTTTGGCTGAAGCAACAGGTGACACAAGCGTCGACCACCCGACCGGTGTGCCCTAGCGGGTCTTTGGCCTCGCAGAGGCCTCGCACGGTAGCGCCGGAGGTAGTCCCGATGTGCCGATCGCGGCCAGTCCACTGGACCGGCGCCTCGACCGCGCCCCTGGGCCTCATCGGCGCACGGATTACTCGATAGGCGTGACGTCGGGCGGCCAAAGCCGCCATTCAGCGGAGCGCGACGACTGTTAACCCTGCCAAACCTCTTCAGTTACGCGGTAGCTGAAAAGTGCGACGAGGCACAACGACACGAACGCCAGCCAGCCTACAAACAACCCCCATCGCAGCACCCGCCAAGCCGGCGAACGCGATGTCCAAAGTGGGGAACGCGGCATGACATCAAGATGATGCCAGCCGGGCGGCGGTGGCGCCCACACCGTCAAGCGGCCGCCTCCAGATCTTCCACCGGAGGACGGGAGACAGATGGTCCCGGAGGCAGAGGCCGACCGGTCAGGACTCCCGGGTGAAGCAGCGGAAGGCTCCAGGACCGAAGCCGAACTCGCTGTCGATCTCGGCGGCGCGTTCGGCAGCCTCCTCATCGCTGTAGATCCTCGGCGCGTAGTCCCGATCGCCAGCCAGCGCGTAGTAGAAGAAGGCGAGCGAGAAAAGCAGAGCCGCATCAGCGTTGTAGTACCCGCTCTCGGTCGTCGGACCGATGTACCGCTGATAGCCCGCAGCAAGGAACGCGTCAGCAAACTCTTTTGTTCCCGAGCCACACGCGAGCGAGAGCAAACCACCACGGGCGCCGGTGGCCAGGTCGGGGATGTTCGCAGGCGTGAGGTCGAAGTTCGTGTCCACCCACCCCATCGGTGCCTCCCAATCGCCGTCGACTTGGTCAACGGCCTCAAAGCGGATCTTCCGGATCCCTTCCTCGCAGACGCCGTGCGCTACGAGCACCGTCCAGTTGCAGTCGGGCACACCTCGACCGAAGAAATCCAGCACCTTCCGATGCTGGACGAAGCGAAAGAAGCGAACGTGCAGACGGTAGGACTCGAGTGCAGCACGCATGGCGCCCGCTAGATCGACCATCGTGCGGTCACAGGCGATCGCTACCTGATCGAAGAGTCGAAGAGGCATACCGCCAGTATTGTCCACGAGAAGGCACGATCGGGGCGCCGTTGTTTCGCCGACCGCAATGCGTGGTGTCCGCGCTTCTAGCCCATCCCGCCTACGCGCTTGGCTGTCCTCAGGCAGAACGAGCAGTGCCGGGTCCTGCTGTCCACGAAGTCAGTGTGGCCCGACCCCCTGAGAGTCGGTTCAGGTCGACCGATCATCGGGGTCCGGTCAAGTGCGTGGGCCCAGGCTTCGAGCTCAGCGACTGGCGCCCCTGGCAGTCCTGAAGCGCACCGACGTGCCGATCATGCGGGCTTAGAGCCGATGCGTCGCCGTCGCGGCCCGGGAGCACCGATCGCTTCTTTGCGTTGGCCTCGACCGCCGACGAGCCGGCGAACGAAGGGAGTCGGCGGCATGGGCGCCGTCATCGCATGAGTAGCCTTCAGTCCCATCGTGGAAATGGATACTGGCGGAAGCCCTGATCGACGTGCCGCTCGTATTCCCGGCCGGCTGGCTCGCCGGCGCCCGGCCGGACACTAGGCACCGTCATCCGTCCGCGCTCGCCCTGGCCAGCGTTGAGCCCGAGCAGATGCTCGTAGCGTCCGCCCCGCCAATGTCCTCAGGCGGGCGGCCGCTCGCTCCGTCCAGACACACGGCATAGGGTTAGACGGTGACCACGGTGTTCTCGCCCCGGTTTTGGTTCGTCACATCCGCCATCTTCGTCGTCAATGCTTGTGTCTTTGCAATCAACGAAGTTGACATCGTTGCCATCCCGGCCGCATTCACCGCCTTGGGCGCCGCCTGTGTCGGGATCCAGGAAGCTCGGGCGGCAAGGAAAGGGAATAGGTAATCACCGTCTTCCCATTGGAAGCGGTCGCCGGGATGGGTAGGTACAAGGATCGAATCGGGGGCCCGCCCCAGCCGTGAGCCAAGAAGGTCCTTGAGGTCGTGGCAATGGAGGAACCGCAGCTTGCCCCGCCTCCCAGATCTTGGGTTGGTCAAGCCGCCCCGCTCCACGCTCAGTGCGATGAAGCGCCTCGCACGGAGTCCCTAAGTGCCGATCTCCCTAGCCTCGAGCGGGGGCGGCCGACGGCTCGGCGTCGAGGGTGGGGAACACCGAACGTTTCTTCGCGCTGGCCACGACCGCCGACGAGCCGCCAATCGGTACGTCTCCCTCGGTTCGTGAACGCGATGCTTGTTGCATGCGCCTGGAGACGGAGAATGCGCAACCGCTGCCCCGACAAAGTCGTCTAGGGCGCGGTCGTCGCGTCGTCCAAATCGTAACCATAACGGCGAAGAGCCGCCAACAGCTCGCTGCTATGGTCTTCGGAAACTCTGAAGCGAGCATTTGCGATAGTCGTCCATCGGACGAGCCGGAGCAAGCCGTGTGAGCTCGTAAGTCGGACCTCGTGTGTTTCGCGCCCCCAGTCACTCCGCATGGCGATGACCACACGTATGCGTTCCTTGGATAGGAACCCACCCCGGCGCGGAGCGGGGCAACGCCACGCAGCTCGCCAACCGGGCCGCCGACTGCGTGTCGTCGTGCAAGACCCGCCTCATCGTGGTCGACGACGTGCACTTCTTGGACATGAACCGCCGGGACGGGCGGGAGGTGGCCAACCACTTCAAGTGGCTGTCCAACCAGTTCCCCGTCACTTTCGCCTTCGTCGGGGTCCGCCTACGCCAGCGCCACCTCCTCAACGAGGGCCTGACCGCCGGCGACCGGCAGTTCGCCCAGACCGCCCGGCGCTGGACCCGCCTCACCCTGACCCGTTCAAGATCGGAACAGAGGAGGGGCGCCGCGACTGGCGTCGCCTCCTGCTGGCCATCGAGCGCGACCTGGTCTTGGCCGACGCCCGACCGGGCGACCTGGCCCGCGATCTCGCCGACTACCTCTACATCCGCTCCACCGGCCACTTCGCGTCGCTCATGACCTTCATCACCCGAGGCTGCCGGCGGGCCATCACCAGCGGCCAGGAGCGCCTGAGCAAGGACCTGCTCGACGGCATCCGCAACGACGAAGCCGCCGAGGCGGCCCGCAGAGAGCTGCAGGCGGCGCGCGACCACGGCCTGCTCTCGGCCGGCGCCGAGCCCAGACCCGGCGCGGCGTGAGCGCAGCCACGGCCCGGGTCCTGCCGATCCGCCTTCCGCCCGAGCCGGGCGAGCCCCTCGACAGCTGGGTCGCCGCCTACGCAGCCCGCCTCGACACTCCGATCCTGGACCTCGCCGCCGGTCTCGGCCCCGGGAGGGCGTTCTGGCGCCAGCCGGCCGCCGACGTCGCCCTCGGCAAGGGTGTCGGTGACCTGGTCGGCCT
>DASZDM010000323.1:0-14865 GCA_035942015.1 Acidimicrobiales bacterium
CGACCTCGGGACGGCCACGACGCCGTTCAACGCCTTTCTGTTCCTGCAGGGCCTCGAGACGCTGAGCCTGCGCATGGAGCGCCACTTCGCCAACGCCCAGGCCGTTGCCGAGCACCTGGATGGCCACCCCCAGGTCGAGTCGGTGGCCTACGCCGGGCTCCCGTCGTCCCCCTGGCACGAGCGGGCCAAGCGGCTCGGCCGTGGACGCGGCTACGGCTCGGTCCCGGCCTTCGTGATCAGCGGCGGCGTGGAGGCCGGCCGGCGCTTCGTCGAGGCCCTCACCCTCCACAGCCACGTGGCCAACATCGGCGACGTACGGAGCCTCGTCATCCAGCCGGCGACGACCACCCACTCCCAGCTCACGGCCGACGAGCAGCGGACCAGCGGTGTCGAGCCGGCGCTGGTGCGGCTCTCCGTCGGCCTGGAGTCGATCGACGACATCATCGCCGACCTCGATCAGGGTTTCCGGGCGGCCAAGGGCTGAAATAGTGGCGGCGGAGGCACCGCCAGCTCGGGCTCGTGATCTGGGATTTCCTACAGTGCCGCACCGATCGGTCCGATAAGGGAGAGTCCCATCCGTTCCGTCGACGCAGTGCCCGGTGCTTGTCGGCCGGGGACTGTTGTCGGCGTCTGCTCGAACTTTAGGAGCCCCCCTTGAACCGCTCGCCTCGCCTCCGGTCGTTCGCCGCTGCGACCGTGGCTGCCGCACTGGCCCTCACTGGCTCGAGTGCCGCGGCGGCTCCGATGAACCCGCCGGCGAGCGCACCGGCCGACGCACGGGCTTCGTTCATCGTCACCCTTCGACCGGGCGTCGATGCCGCGGCGACGGCCAGTGAGTGGCGGGGCAAGGGTGCCGACATCGCCCACGTCTACTCCCACGCCCTTGCCGGTTTCGCCGGGCGCATGGGCCCGGACATGGCCGACCAGATCGGCCGTGATGCTCGCGTGGCAGGCATCGAGCGCGACGGTGTGGTTCGCACCACCGGCACCCAGTCGGGTGCCCCTTGGGGCCTCGATCGCCTGGACCAGCCCGGTCGGCCCCTCGACGGTACCTACGTCTACGACCACAGTGGCACCGGCGTCACCGCCTACGTGTTCGACACCGGCGTCCGGGCCACCCACGTCGACTTCGGCGGCAGGATCGCCGCCGGCTACACGGCCATCACCGACGGCTATGGCACCAGCGACTGCAACGGCCACGGCACCCATGTGGCCGGCACGGTCGCCGGCACCACCTGGGGCGCGGCCAAACAGGTGACGGTCGTGCCGGTGCGCGTCCTCGGCTGCGACGGCAGCGGGAGCATGTCCGGGGTCATCGCCGGTGTCGACTGGGCCACCTCCCATCACCAGGCCGGTGCCGCGGCAGTTGCCAACATGAGCCTCTCGGGCGGCGCCAGCAGTTCGCTCGACACCGCCGTGCGCAACTCCATTGCCGATGGCGTGAGCTACACCGTTGCCGCCGGCAACGACAACGTCGACGCCTGCACGAGGTCTCCAGCCCGTGTCGCCGAGGTGCTCACTGTGGCGGCTTCCACTTCCAGCGACGCTCGTGCCTCCTTCTCCAACTGGGGCAGCTGCGTTGACCTGTTCGCTCCCGGGGACGGCGTCAAGTCGACCTACCACAGCTCCGACACGGCCACCGCCACCATGAGCGGCACCTCGATGGCCGCCCCCCACGTCGCCGGCGTCGTCGCCCTGTCCCTTGCCGCGGCGCCGACATCGAGTCCCGCCGCCGTGAGCGCCACCCTGCTCGACGGTGCCACCGCCAACATGATCACCGACACGGCCGGTTCACCGAACCTCCTGGCCTTCTCCCGCCTGGCCATGTCCGGCGAGCCGGCGCCGACGGCCCCGGCGACGCCCGCCGCTCCCATGGCCAACGCAGCCAGGCGAGCGATTTACGCCTCGTGGACTGGCCCCGCTGACGGTGGAAGCCCCATCACCGGCTACACGGCACGAGTGCACGCGGCGTCGAGCGGGACGGTCGTCAAGACGGTCACGGTCAGCGGCTCGACGACCAAGACCAAAATTGGCGCCCTCACCGCCGGGACCTACTACTACGCCACGGTGCAGGCGACCAACGCCGTCGGTTCCAGTAGCTGGTCGGCGCCGTCGAACACCGTCATGGCCAAGCGCTGACAGGGTCGCTGCAGTTGGGCGCTTGTGGGTAGCGTCAGCCAATGCGGGTGGGGGCCGACACGGGGGGGACCTTCACCGACGTGGTGGCGTCGGACGGGACGGTAGCCAAGGTCCTCTCCACGCCGGACGATCCCGGCCGCGCCGTACGAACCGGCCTGGCGGCGGTGGGGGGCGGAGGGCGGCCGGAGGTGTTGGCCCATGGGACGACCGTGGCCACCAACGCCCTGCTCGAGCGGCGGGGCGCGGCCGTGGCCCTGATCACCACCAGGGGCTTCGCCGATGTGATCGAGATCGCCCGCCAGGACCGCCCGTCGCTCTACGACTCCGGGGTCGACCGGCCCGAGCCGCTGGTGCCTCGGGGCTGGCGCTATGAGGTGGGTGGTCGGCTGGCGGCCGACGGTACCGAGCTGGAACCGATCGACCTCGACGAGCTTCCGGCCCTCGATGGTGCCGTGGGTTCGGTGGCGGTGTGCCTGCTGCACGCCGACCTCGACGTCGCCCACGAGCAGGCCGTGGCCGTGCGCCTACGCCGGCAGGGCCACGACGTGTGCTGCTCCCACGAGGTGTCTCCCGAGTTCCGTGAGTACGAGCGGACCTCCACTACCGTGGTGAACGCATACCTACGCCCGGTGTGCGAGTCGTACCTGCGGGGTCTCGACGGCGCCGCTGCGGAGGTGTTGGTACTGACGTCGGCCGGGGGGCTGGTGCCCGCCGGCGAAGCGGCGGAGGTCCCCGCCTCGCTGCTGTTGTCGGGGCCGGCCGGCGGCATGCGGGCCGCGGCAGCCGTGGCGGTGGCGTGTGGCTGGCCCGACGCCCTGACCTTCGACATGGGCGGCACCAGCACCGACGTGTGCCTCGTCCGAGACGGGGCCCCGCAGTCGTCACCCCAGCGCGAGGCGGCCGGCCTCCCGGTGCGGCTGCCGTCGCTCGACATCCACACCGTGGGCGCCGGTGGGGGCTCTGTCGCCCGCATTGATGCCGGAGGGGCACTGGTGGTCGGGCCGACGTCGGCCGGAGCCGTCCCCGGTCCGGCGTGCTACGGCCGCGGGGGCCAGGAGCCGACGGTGACCGACGCCGACCTGGCCCTGGGGCGCATTCCCGCGGCCGCTGCCCTCCCCGGCCTGGGGAGCCTCGATGTCGACGCCGCCCGCACCGCCCTACACCGGGCCGGTGTGGACGCCGGCGGCGTCGTGGCCGTGGTCGACGCCGGCATGGAGCAGGCGCTGCGCCATGTGAGCGTGGCTCGCGGCGTCGATCCTCGAGAGCTGGCGCTGGTGGCCTTCGGAGGAGCCGGCCCCCTCCATGCCTGCGCCCTGGCCGAGGCACTCGACATGCCGGTGGTCATCGTCCCGCCCCGTGCCGGCGTGCTCTCCGCTGTCGGGCTCTTGTGCTCGCCGGTGCAGCATGATCTGGTCCGGTCGTGGCCTACGCCACACGACCATGGCGGCCTGGAGGCCGCCCTGGCCGAGATGGCGGACCAGGCGCGGGCCGAGCTCGCCGGCCAGCTGGCGGCGCGCAGCGAGGCGGAGGGTCCGGGCGGGGCGTCTGCCGTCGAGGAGGTCGAGGTCGACACGGCGCTCGACTGCCGCTACGCCGGCCAGAGCCACGAGCTCACCGTGCCCGCGCTTGCCGGCTTCGCCGCCGAGCACCGCCGGCGCAACGGCTTCGACCGACCCGAGGCTCGGGTGGAGGTGGTGGCCCTGCGCGCCCGGGCCACCAGGCCGGCGCCCCTCGCAGTCACCGATCTGCGGCCGCCGGCCCAGCGCCAGGCGGCGACGGGACCGAAGGTGGTGTCCGAGCCCGACTGCACCATCTGGGTACCCGAGGGCTGGCGCGCCGACCCCGGTCCGGTCGGTGCCCTGCTGCTCACCCGGACGCACGGGTGAGCGGACTGGATCCGGCATCGCTCCAGGTGCTCATCTCCCGGCTGACGGGCGTGGCTGAGGAGATGGGCGCGGTGCTGCGACGGTCGGCCTACAGCCCCAACATCAAGGAACGGGCCGACTGCTCCACCGCCCTGTTCACGCCCGCCGGGGAGCTGCTCGTCCAGGCCGAACACATCCCCGTGCATCTCGGTTCGATGCCGGCGTCGGTGGCGGCGGCCATCGGCGCCTTCGGGGCCGATGGCCTGGGCCCTGGTGAGCAGGTGGTGCTCAACGATCCCTTCGCCGGGGGCACGCACCTGAACGACCTCACGCTGGTGGCGCCGTGCTGGGCCGGCGGTCGCCTGGTCGGCTGGGCGGCGAACCGGGCGCATCACGCCGACGTGGGCGGGGCTGCTCCGGGGTCGATACCTCCGGATGCCACCGAGATGTACCAGGAGGGCCTGCGCCTGCCGCCGGTCCGCCTGACCCCGGAGGTGGAGGCAGTGCTGTTCGCCAACTCCCGCACGCCCGAGGAGCGAGCCGGCGACCTCGACGCCCAGATCGGCGCCAACCGCCTCGGGGTCGAGCGCCTGGCCGGTTTCGCCGGCGCTCCGCTCGACGAGGTCACCTCCTACGGGGAGCGGCGTATGCGGGCCACCCTCTCTGCCCTACCGGACGGGTCCTGGTCGTTCAGCGACGTGCTCGACTCGTGTGGCTCAGCCCCCGACCAGCAACGGCCGGCCCACATTTCGCTCACTCTCATCATCGACGGCGAGCACGCCACCTTCGATTTCGCCGGCACCGACGCCCAGCGAAGGGGCAACGCCAACGCGGTGGAAGCGGTCACCGTCAGCGCCGTGTCCTTTGCGCTGCGGGCCGCCACCGACCCCGGCATCCCGGCCAACGGGGGGGCCATGCGCCCGGTGCGGATGCTGGCGCCGGCCGGCACCGTCGTGGCCGCCCGGCCTCCGGCTGCGGTGGGCGCCGGCAACGTCGAGGTCAGCCAGCGGGTGGCCGACGTGTGCCTCGGCGCCCTGGCCGCACCCTGTGCTGACCGCGTCGGTGCCGCCGGACAGGGAACCATGAACAACCTGCTGGTGGGCGGGGCCGGCTGGGTCTACTACGAGACGGTGGCCGGTGGCCAGGGTGGAAAGCCGGCCGGACCGGGCATGAGCGGGGTCCACACCGCCATGACCAACACCAGGAACACTCCCGTCGAGGCGCTCGAACGGCACTATCCCATGCGGGTGCTGCGCTACCGGCTGCGCCACGGGAGCGGAGGCGCCGGTCGCCACCCGGGTGGGGAGGGGATCGAGAGAGATCTGCTCATGCTGGAAGACGTGACGGTGTCGCTCATCACCGAGCGGCGAGTCACGCGGCCGTGGGGACTGGCGGGAGGCGGACCGGGGGTGCAGGGGGAGAACTGGCTCCTGCCCGGCGGTGACGAGTTGAAGGCGGCGCGTCTGGCCGACAAGTGCACGATCCGGATGCGCAGCGGTGACGTGCTCCGGATGCGCACACCGGGCGGCGGCGGGTGGGGCGCCCTAGCTCCTGACCGGAACCGGTGAGGTCGATACCCGATGTTGCAGCGCCACGATGGCAACCACCGCCGTCAGCGCGGCCATGGCACCGATCTCCACCGCTCGGCTCTGGTTGGCGCCCACAGTCCACACCGGCTCCATCCATCCCGCCAGGCTCCCCGTTCGACTGACGATGAGGGCGGCGAGTGAGGCGGCCTGGAAGACCAGTGTCGCACCCACAACCACGGGAATGAAGCGTCGCCATCTGAAGACGGTGATGACCAGGGCCACGGCAAGCACGACCGACACACCCACGTTGACGGGGAAGCCGACTCGGACGACAGCGGCGCCGGCCACGGATGACGGGACGCTGCGGTAGATCTCGAGCCAGTCTCGAAGGTGGACGAATCCGCCCGCAGCGACGAAGACCGCGGCGACGAGAAGGAGTGGGGTCGTTCGGCGATGCATGACAGCAGCTGCTCCGGTGTTCATGCCCCTACTCCGTAGCCACCCGCCACACGGATGTCAGGCCAACGCGCCGCAAACACGCCGAGTGCCTCGGGGGCAGTTGGTCAGGCGAAGCTGCCGGCCGCCACCGGCGGGTTGGCCGACGTGACCGCGCCCGGTGCGGCTTCCTCGGTGATGGCGAAGGTGGCATAACGGTCGGCCTGGAACGAGACGATGTCGGGGTCGGGTCCGAGCACGCCGAGGGAGAGCAGCTGGTCGCCGGCGCCACCCCACAGCTGGTAGGTACGGTTCACATCGAGTCGGGGCAGCGCCGACGCCCGCAGATAGCCGATGCCGTCAGAGGTGACGGCCCCACGCATTTCCAATTGCCCGTCAGCCGACTTGAGGTCCAGCACCTGCGAGCCTGGGTCGTCGAGAGCGGCGTCCAGGACCGAGGCAAGGGGATCCTCCAGGGCCGTATCGAGCTGGGCAACCAGTTGGTGCTGTTGGTAGGTCTGCACGCCGACGACGGTCATGAGCGCAGCGGCGACTCCGGCCACCGCCGTCATCAGATAGCGAGGCGGCGACCACCGGTGTTCAGAGGGGCCGGAGCTGGCAATCGGAGCCAGCCGCAGTTGCGGGGGCGCCTTGTCGAGGGCGCCGGCGATGCGGTCCCATATCGCATCGGGTGCGTTCCCGCCGCCATGGGACAGCAGCGTCGCCACCTCCCGGTGTTCCTGTAGCTCGGCGCGACAGCGGGGGCAGGTGGCCAAGTGTTGCTCGAGCATCACCCGCTCCTCGCCATCGACGGCGTTGAGGGCATAGGCCGCGAGAGGCTCGGCGATGTCCGCGTGGTTCATGACGGTCCCTCCACTCCACTGTCGACAAGTCCGGTACGAAGGCGTCGTAAGCCTGATCGAATGCGGGTCTTCACTGTGCCCTCGGGCTCACCGAGGATCTTTGCCACCTCGCGGTACGTGTTGCCTCCGAAGTAGGCCAGCTCGATGGGCCGTCGTTCGTTGTCGGGGAGATCCTCGAGCGCGTCGTGCACGTGGCCGGCGACCGCCATGTCCCACACCTCGTGTTCGAGGTCGTAACCGGCCTCCGCTTGCTGGCGGTGCTGACGTTGCTCGCGGGCACGCCGGGACTCCTCGGACCGAACCACGTCGACCGACCGGCCGTGGCACTGGGCGAGGAGGAACGATCGAAGCGATCCCCGTTCGGGGTCGAAGCGTTCGGGGTTGTCCCACAGCCGCAGGAACACCTCCTGCACGATCTCCTCGGCCAGTGAACGGTCCACCAGGACACGGGTGGCAAGGGCGACGACCGAGCCGGCGTGGCGGCGATAGGTCTCCGCCAGCGCATCCTGGCGCCACCGACCAATGGCGACGACGAGCGCAGCGTCGCTCATGAGGGTGAGGTCGTCGGTCATCAACGCGGTCTTCGAAGCTACGCCCCACCTCGGACGCATTCGGTGGATGTCCACAGCCAAACGTCTCCGGAGGCCAAGCGGGCTGCACCAATCCAGCCGACACGCGGGTTCGAACTGCTGGCACTGTCCACACCATCGAAGAAGCAAGATGAATTCCAGATTTGTGAAGTTCGGCGCCGGGTTGGCGTCATTGGCACTACTCGGCACAGCCTGCGGGAGCGATGACGGCGCCAACGCTGCGGCGCCGAGCGAGCAGAACGCGCGCTCCGCGAATGCCGAGATGACGTCCGTCGACACCGGTGCCGCGGAACTACGGGCGGGGCTCACCTCCCTCCTCCAGGAGCACATGTACCTGGCCGGAGCCGCCATCTCCACTGCCGTACAGGCCGGCGGCGACCTCGAGGCACCGGCGGTGAGCTCCGCCGTCGAGACCCTCGAAGCCAACTCCGTCGCTCTGTCCGAGGCCATCACGTCGGTCTACGGTGAAGACGCCGGCGCCGAGTTCCTCGAGCTGTGGCGCAACCACATCGGCTTCTTCGTCGAGTACACCCTCGGCGGCGCCACCGGTGATCAGGCCATGCAGGATGCGGCCAAGCAGAAGCTCGACGACTACCGGGCCGACTTCGGCGACTTCATCGAAAGCGCCACCGGCGGTGAGCTCGACGCCACCACCGTGGCCGAGAACCTCCAGGTGCACGTGAACACCCTGGTCGAGGCAGTCGACGCCGTACTGGCCGGCAGCCCCGAGGTGTTCCCCAAGCTCCGTGAGGCTGCGCAGCACATGCCCAGCACGGCCCTGGCCCTCTCGTCCGCCATCACCACCCAGTTCCCCGAGAAGTTCTCCAGCTGATCCCCCATGGCCGCCGTAGCCGTGCCTGCCTGGTGGCGGGCACGGCTACGGCTCGCTGGTCGAGCCACCCCACGACGAAAGAGCGACCATGAACGTGTTCCGCCGAAGCTTCCTGCTCGTACTGCTCGCAACGACGCTCCTGTCGGCGTGCGGTGGCGGCGACGGGGCCGCCTCGGCCCCCGAGGAAGACCGCCCGATGGTCACGGTCGAGACGTTCGATTTCCAACCCGACCCCTTCGTGGTCCCCGCCGGCACGACGATCACCTTCTTGAACAAGGACGCCATCGACCACACCGTCACGGCAGGAACAAGGGAGAACCCAACACCGGAGGTCTTCGACGGCGAGCTTCCCGAGAAGGGATCTACCTTCGAGCTGACGCTGGACGAGCCCGGCACCTACGACTACTTCTGTGAGATCCACCCCGGCCCCGGCATGACCGCAACCGTTACCGTGGAATGACGGCACTGAGCGAGGCGCCAACGCTTTTCTTTTCGATCGGCCGGCGAGGAGCACCGTCGGTGATCTCCCGTCTCCTCGTGGGGAGCCTGGCGCTGTCGGGCGGCATTCACCTCGCCGTCGCCTACCAGCACGGCCTGGCCGGTGACCACGGCCGCTTCTTCCTTGCCGTCGGTATGGCCCAGGCCGTGCTGGCGCTGCTCGTCAGCGGTCGCAGCACCCAGCGCCGGTTGTGGGCGGCCATGGCGTCGAGCGTGTTGCTGGCGGGCACGTGGGTGGCCGCCAAGACCTCGCTCCTTCTGGAGATCACCGGCCCGTCCACGCCGGCGGCGCTGGTCGATGCCGCCGCCACGGTGTTGGAGGTGATGACGGGGGCGGCCGCCCTCGTGCTCCTCCGCCGGCGCCGGATTCCATCGCCGGCCAGGATCAATGTCGCTGCCGTCCTCGCCCTGGTCGCCCTTCCAGCACTGGGCCTCGCCACCCTGGCTGATTCCCACGCTGCCCACCAGGACCACGTCGGCGAACAGCCGGTACAGGCCGCGCCTGCGGCGGCCCCTTCCGTGTTCGGCGACCTGTTCGACGACCACCACGCCGGCGCCACCGGGCACGAGCCTGCGGCACCGGCACACCCCCACCAGCCCGGGGCGCCAGCGCACCGCGACTGAACAGATGGCGATTGGCCCGAACATTCCGGGCCTTCCTGCGGCTCGGCCGCAACGGTCGGGGGAGCGCGGCCACCTACGATTTGCTGATGCCATGGGTGAGGGTCAAACCTCGTTGATCGCCATGGCCACCTACTCTTTCAGGATCTACGTGGTCGCCAACAGACCGTCCTCCCGCGTCGCTCTGGCCAACCTGCGGGCTCTCTGCGACGAAGTCGTTCCCGGTGACTACGAGCTCGAGGTGGTCGATGTGCTCCATGAGCCGGACCGGGCCGAGGTGGCTCGGATCATGGTCACCCCGACGGTCGTCAAGTTGGCCCCCTTGCCCCGGAGGCGGGTCATCGGCGACCTGTCCGATCGTGACGAGGCCGCTATCGCCCTCGATCTCTCCTACGTCGGGCAGGGAACAGACCAGGGTGGTCCGCAATGAGCCCGCTCGCCGACCGCGTGCCCAAGCTGCCCACTGGCATACCCGGCTTCGACCGCATCTCCCTGGGCGGACTGCCCGCCAACCGACCGACCCTGGTGGCAGGGACCACCGGCAGTGGCAAGACAGTGTTCGCAGCCGAGTTCCTGGCTCGGGGCATCGTGCAGTTCGGCCAGGCCGGGGTGTTCGTCACCTTCGAGGAGACTCCTGGCGACCTCCGGGACAACCTGGCGTCGCTCGGCTTCGATGTCGCCGGCTGGGAGTCCGAAGGGCGGTGGGCGTTCGTCGACGCCTCTCATGACTACGACGAAGCGGTGGTCGCCGGCGCCTACGAGTTCAATACCCTCGTGGCTCGGGTCCGCCACGCAGCCGAGACCGTGGGGGCCGTGCGGGTCGTGCTCGACTCGCTTGCGGCGGTCTTCTCCAGGTTCCACGACGCGGCGGCCGTGCGTCTCGAGCTGTCGCGGGTGATCTCCGCCCTGAAGGAGATGAACATCACCGCGGTGCTGACCGTGGAACGCACCCACGACTACGACGCCATCGGTCGGTTCGGTGTCGAGGAGTTCGTGGCCGACAACGTGGTCATCCTGCGAAACGTCATCGAGGACGAGAAGCGCCGCCGGACGGTTGAGATTCTCAAGCTCCGCGGCGGCCCTCATCGAAGCGGTGAGTTCTCCTTCGCCATCGTCCCCGGTGAGGGGATCTCGATCATCCCCATCGCTCTCATCTCCATGCGCCGACAGGCGTCACACGAGCGGGTGAGCCTCGGTAACGCCGAACTCGACGCCATGTACGGCGGCGGCGCCTACCGCGACACTGTCAGCTTCGTGTCCGGCCCGACGGGGATCGGCAAGACATTGCTGGCGTGTCACTTCGTCGCCGCCGGCGTCGAAGCGGGCGAGCGCTGCCTCCTGCAGTCGTTCGAGGAGAGCCGGGACCAGCTCTTGCGGAACGCCGGCAGTTGGGGCCTCGATCTCGTCGGGATGGAGCGCTCCGGGCTCCTCCGGATTTCGAGCGAGTACCCGGAGGTCGCCTCCCTCGAGGACCACTACGTCAGCCTGCGCCAGCTCATGGAGGAGTTCCAACCCCGGCGGATCGTCATCGACAACCTTTCGGCCCTCGAACGGGTCGGCACCAAACGGGGACTGCGGGACTTCATCGTGGGGTTGACCTCGTTGCTGCGCCACAAGGAGATCGCCAGCCTCTTCACCTCCTCCACCACCACTTTGGTGGGCGCCCCGTCGGTCACCGAAAGCCACGCCTCGACCCTGACCGACGCCATCGTGCTGCTGCGCTACGTGGAGACGTCGGCCACGGTCCGCCGGGCCATCTCGGTGCTCAAGGTGCGGGGCTCGGGCCACGACCGTCGGATACGGGAGTTCAGGATCGACGACCTCGGCCTGCACATCGAGGAGCCCTTCACCGCAATCTCGGGGATCCTGAGCGGGTCGATCGCCCAGTGGCCGACGGACGCCTCTTAGGGCCCTCTGCGTCGGGCGCTTACGCCCCGAAAGCACCCCGCCTTCTCCACTGGGCCCCGTGGGCCGTGCTCGCATCTGTCCTCCTTCTAGGCTCGTGGTGGAAGGCCAGTTGCCTCGGTGACGGGGGCTGGCAGGGCGGCGAGCAGTTCTACGGCTACTGCTACAGCGACCTGGTCACCCTGTGGTTCGGCCGTGGCCTGGCCGACGGGCGCATCCCCTACATCGACCAGCCACTGGAGTACCCACCCCTCATCGGGCTACAGGTCTGGGTCACGGCCCTGATCGCCCGGTCCCGCGACAGCGGGGTCATCGCCTTCTACCACTTCAACGCCGCCCTCAACGCCGTCTTCGTGCTGGCCACGCTCGGGGTACTACGGCATTTGCAGCTCCCTGCCCGCCGCCAGCTGTGGTGGGCGGCGACCCCACCCGTCGCCCTCTACGCCTCCTTGAACTGGGACCCGCTGGCCGTACTGCTCCTCGTGGTCGCCGTGACCCTGCACCTGCGAGGCAGGGATGCTGCGGCGGGCGTGGCCGCCGGCCTGGGCACCGCCGCCAAGTTGTTCCCGGCGTTGCTCATTCCCCTGGTGGTGATCGCCCGCCTTCGGCAGCGCAACCCAGGCGCCGCCGCCCGCCACGCCGGAACCGCGATCCTTACTTGGGCGGCGGTCAACGTGCCCCTGGCCGTCACCGCCCCCGAGGGCTGGAGCCGGTTCTTCGAGCTGAGCCGAGCGCGCGGCGCAACCAATGCCACCCTGTGGGCGCTGGCCGACGAGTTGGGTCTCGCGCGGCTCGATCCGGTGGCGCTGAACCGGGCCAGTGCCGTCGCCTTTGCCGGCGGTGCCGCGCTCATCCTGGTCGTGGGGTTCCGCCGCCGCTCGCCGGCGGCGACCTGGTCTCTGCTGTTGCCGTTGCTGGCCTGGTTCCTCGTCACCAACAAGGTGTTCTCGCCGCAGTTCGACTTGTGGCTGGTCCCCCTGCTGGCGCTGCTCCTTCCCGGCGCCGGACCCTTCGTCGCCTTTGTGGTGGCGGACGTGGCCGTGTTCGCCAGCGAGTTTGCCTACCTTGGCCAGCGGGCGGGTTTCGGGCCGTTCGTCGGGTACGGGCCCCTGGGCGCGGCCGTCGCCATTCGTGCCGGTGTCCTGGTGTGGATCATCTTCGTGACGATGCGACACGCGATGCCAGCACTACCGGCAGCGGCCTCTCGACGTGCACCGCGTCGTTCAGGACCCGACTGCGTCGGGCCCTCAGCGCCAAGAGCCGAGCCACAGGCGGGCATCGAGCAGGGGCTCGGGCAACTCGATTCCTGACCAGACGGGAAGGAAGTAGATGAACGCCCCGAGGGCGAGTACGGCGATCACCGCCGGCACCCAGCGCAGCCGTGGGAAGGTCACCGCACGCGACGCCAGATAGGCCACGCTCATGGCGACGAAGGGCACGAGGGGCGTGGTGTAGAAGAAGTATCCGTCCTTGCCGGTCAGCAGCCAGGGCACGTACTGGCCAAGCAGGAAGACCAGGACAACGGCGGCCGATCGGCGCCGGCGGACGACGGCCGACCAGGCGAGGAGCGGGTAGGCCAGGAGGGCCGTCCACCACACCACCGGGTTTCCCAGTCCGAGGATCTTGGCCCGGTTCCCGACGTCCACTACGCAGGGCTTCCCCGCAGCAGCGTCGGCCGTGGTGCAGCGCTCGAAGTAGTACAAGACCGGACGTGTCATCAACGGCCAGGTGGTTGGAGACGATCGATAGGGATGGGTCGTCGGCAACCGGCGGTGGTAGTCGATCAACTCCAGTTGCTCGTCCCACCACACCCGGGTGCGCTCGGCCATGCTCACCTCACAGCTCCCCTGTGGGCACCGGTCCCGGCCGGCGTCCGAAGCCGAGTAGTTGATGAACCAACCGATGTAGCTGAGCACGTAGACAGCGGCCGGCACCGCGACCAGACATGCCACTGTCGTCCCCGCCTTCCGGGCCAGCGCCCGGCCGCCGGCATGGTCGCGTCGGGCCTGGCGGATCTGGGACGCGAGCACCACCGCCAGCGCAGCCATCAGGGCCAGCGCTGCCGGCCACTTGGTGGCCAGGCCCAGGCCGAAGGCGACGCCGGCCACAGCGAGCATGGGACCGGACACTCGTCGATCGGCCCCCTGACGGTGACGGTGATCGAGCGCCACGAGCACGAGCCAGAAGCCGGTGACGACGAAGAGGCCCAAGAAGACGTCGAGCATGGCGATCCTGCTCATCGTCAGGGCCAGCCCGTCGACGGCGACCAGTAGCGCGGCCAGGCCGGCCAGCCACCACTGTCGGAACAACCGGCGGGCGGCCAGATAGGTGACGAGCACCGTCAACGTACCGGCGGCGGCGCTGGCCACTCGCCAGCCCAAAGGCTCGAAGCCGACCACGGCGATACCTACGGCGATCAGCCACTTGCCCAGCGGCGGGTGAGACGGGCGCTCCACCTCGACCCCGGTCTGCAGCATGGAGCGGGCATCGTTGGCGTAGTAGACCTCGTCGAAGTAGAGGCGGGGCGGGGTGGCCAGCCCGACGAAGCGCAGAGACGCGGCCAAGACAACGAGGGCTACGGGTAGCAGTACCCGTAGCCCTCGTCGTCGTTTGGCGTGTTCCCTTTCGACGATCTCCGGCGCTGGCGAACGACCGACGGCGTCAGACTCCCGGTCTCGCGTTGCCACCGGCCGAGCGGCAAACCCGGCTATTCGGCTTCGAACTCGGTCTCGGTCTCGGTGATCGTGCCGGTCTCGGTGGCTACCTCTTCCTCGACCGTCTCGGTCTCGGTCTCGGTCGGCGCCATCGTCTCTGTCTCGGTCTCCTCGACGATGTCGAGTTCCGTCTCCGATTCCGTCTCGGTCACCTCGACGGTGCCCTCGCCGTCGTCGTCGCAGGCCGCCGCACCGAAGGAGATGCCGGTGACCAGCAGACCGATCGCAACTTTCTTCCAGAGGGAATCCATGTCGAAGTAATCCTTTCGAAAGACGAAGTACCGGGTGGCCCCGGCCGGACCGGGAGGCCCGGTGAGGGGACCTTACCCAAAGAAGCTTCCCGGTAAGGGGTTGTTGGCCCTGACCACCGGGTCTGGCTGCTGTACCGGCCGTTCAGCGACGGCGACCGATGTGGCGCAACCGCTCCTCCAGACCCCACCGGGTCACCAGCAGAAATGCCTCGGCCACGATGGGCAATGACATCTTCGATGCGCCATGAGTGCGTTCGACGAAGTGGATGGGCAGCTCGATCACGGGGCCGAGGCCGGAGAGCCGGTATGTCATCTCGATCTGGAAGCCGTACCCCTCGGCCTGGACCGCATCGAGGTCGACTCGACCGAGGGCCTCGGCGTCGTACACTCGAAAGCCCGAGGTGGCGTCGGTCACGTCCATGCGTAGGAGCCGAGCGGCGTAGCGGTTCCCGTAGCGCGACAGCCACCGCCGGTGGAGCGACCAGTCCGGGATGCGCCCTCCGGCGACGTAGCGGGAGCCGATCGCCAGTACCGGACTGCCATGAACGCCGGTGAGCAGTGCGGGCAGTTGTGCGGGGTCGTGGGAGAGGTCGCTGTCCATTTCCACGAGCACGTCGTAGCCC
>DASZDM010000324.1:0-21269 GCA_035942015.1 Acidimicrobiales bacterium
TCGTCCATCGAGCTGACCGTGGAGAAGAATGTGCTCAACGTGTCGGCCCAGCGGCGCTGGGAGCCGGCCGAGGACGATCAGGTGCTGGTGTCGGAGCGACCGCAGGGCAGCTTCAGCCGCCAGCTCTTCCTGGGTGAAGGCCTCGACCCCGACCGCATCGAAGCGAGCTACGACAACGGCGTGCTGAGCGTGTCGGTGCCGGTGGCGGAACAGGCCAAGCCCCGCAAGGTCGAGATCTCGGCCAACGGCGGCAAGGCCAAGGCCATCGAGGCCGAGGCTTCGGCCGCCTGAGCGCGCAGGGACGTCGCTCGCGTCGGGGCTGGCGACGGCTGGCCCCGTCGGGAGCCGCCAACCATGTCGGCTGACGCTCTTCGTTTCTTCCCCGGCGGGGAACATCAGGGCCATGACATCAGTCAGCTGCACTGTCGACATCGATCGGCCGGTGGACGTCGTCTACGACGCCTGGACGCACTCCCCACGGATTCGCACCTTTCTCGGGGGGACGGCTGAGCGTCGCATCGATCTCTCGTTCCGTGCGGCTGGACAAGATCGGTCACAGGTCGCCATCGAGCTCAACTGGGAGCCGGCGGATGGCACCGGCCTCACCGATCAGCTGGTCCTCCGCCGGCAGCTCCAAGCGGAGCTCGACGGGTTGTCCCACAATCTGGCCGCACGCGACAACGGGCACGGACCGGCCGGGCGACCCCCCGCCGGCGAATGGGCGCCGGCTACCGAGCCCGCGCCCGTCACCGGCGATGGCCGTGGGGCGGGCTCCCCTATCCAGATTCCTCCCAGGGGTTGGCTCGAGATCCTCAAGCGCACCGGCAAGCAGGTCCAGGCCGACAACGTCTCCATCGTGTCCGGGGGGGTGGCGTTCTACGTTTTCGTCGCCCTGGTGCCGACATTGATCGCCGTCATCTCGATGTACGGCCTGGTGGCCAACCCCGTCGACGTCGGCCGCCAGCTCGGACCCTTCTTCAGCGCCCTTCCGGAGGATGCGGCCCAGCTGGTGGAGAACCAGGTGAAGGCCATCACCGACCAGCCCCAGGCCAGCCTGGGGTTCGGCCTGGTCATCGGTGTGGTCGTCGCCCTGGTCGGTGCCTCCAAGGGCATGCTCGCCCTGGTGTCGGCGCTCAATATCGCCTTCGACGAGCCCGAGACGCGCACGTTCCTCCGGCTCAGAGGCTTGGCGCTGGCGTTGACGCTCGGATTGGCGGTCGCCGCCGCGGCCGGCATCGGCGGCATGGTCGTGGTGCGCAATCTGGCCACCGAGCTCGGGAGCTTCGGCGAGACGGCGGTGGCGGTCCTGCGCTGGCCGATACTGGCCATGCTGGTCGTGCTGGCACTGGCGGCGCTGTATCGCTACGCGCCCGACCGGGCCGTCCCGAAGTGGCGCTGGGTGACGCCAGGGGCCGTCCTTGCCACCGTCTTGTGGTTGGTCGGCTCCATCGCCTTTTCGATCTATGTCCGGAACTTCGGGACCTACAACGAGACCTACGGGGCCCTCGGCGCCGTGGTCGTCCTGTTGTTGTGGTTGCTCCTCAGCGCCTACGCGATCGTGCTGGGCGCCGAGTTCGATGCCGAAACCGAACGCCAGCCGAAGCGGGACTCCACCCGGGGACCATCCCAACAACCGCTCGGCCAGCGTGGGGACTACGCCAGCGGCCCACCGCCGAAGACGACGGTCACATCCGTGTAGCCGAGGGAGGTCAACATCGACTGCAGCATGTCCCGGGTGTTGGCCTCGGCCCGCTCGGCCAGGTCGGCTTCTGCGGCCGCCGCCGACAGCTTCTCCTCGGCCAGCAGGTAGAGGTCGCGCTCCCCCGTCGGGCTGTCGGAGAACACCGACCCGGCGCGGTCCAACAGCCCACGTTGCCGAGACACCACATAGCTCCGCTCGGGGTCGATCCTCGGATCGGACAAGCGGGCGGGGGGCAGGCGTACGGTGACGGAGGATCCGTCATCGGAAACCTGGATCGCCTCGTCGGCCAAACCGGTGAAGTCGACGTAGGCGTCGACCGTGCCCCCGGCGAGGAATACGGTCCGCTCTCCGCCGATGAACGAGGGGACGAAGCGAACGTCTTGCTCCACGTCGAGGATCGCCTGGAACTGGCCGCTGGCGGCGTGGTACTCAGCCAGGTCCTCGATCGCCTCGAGCAGCGTGGGCTGGCTGCGGTCGACTGTCTCGCCGGCAAAGGGGTTGTCGAAGGAGGGCAGCAAACCGGCCAGCCGAGTGCCGCCGACCACGAGCACCGCCACCACCAGGACCAGCGTCGCCCACCGCAGCTTGGAGGGCGAAAAGGGCGGCGACGGTCCTCCCGTGGCTGGTGCCATCGAGCCTCGAGGGGAAGGATGGAGCATCCCTCGTGAGGGTACCGGCGTCGCCGTGAGGCGGTGCTGTCGCCGCAGGCCTGCAGACGTAGACTGTAGACGAAGGGCCGGTCCTTCAAGCCAGCGGGAGGGTTGAACGCCGGATGGCGTCGGACGACAAGCGGGGGCCGGGCGACCAGCCCGGTCCGGCCGTACCGGGTCACTACCGGTCGGCGGCCGCCGACATCGACGTCGCCCCTCCCCAGGGGCGCTACCCCATCTCGCGGGGGGCGCCGGAGCGCAAGCTCGAACGGGTCAACCGCTATGACCGCCGGGCCGTGTTGGTGGACCGCCAGACGCTGACCCCGACCGGCACGATCAGCCTCACCTTCGACGTGGTCGACGATGCCCCCTTCGTGTTCGACCCCGGCTACTTCGTGGCCATCCAGGCCGATGACTCCGACCTCGACAAGCAGCGCAGCCCGTACTGCATCACCTCGCCACCCAGCGATGAACGGAGGTTCCGCCTCCTGATCCGCCAGGTCCGGGGAGGACAGCTCTCCGACTACATGGGCAATCTCGCCGTGGGTGACGGCATCAGCTTCCGGGGCCCGAGTGGTCGTTCCATGCTGCCCCAGCGACCCTTCGACGAACTGGTGCTGCTGGTGACAGGAGTGGGCATCGGCCCGGTGCTCTCCTTGTGCCCGCCTCTGCTCACCGGAGGGTTCACCAGGTCGGTACGCCTGTTCTGGGGGCTGCGCCTGGTCGAGGACATCTGCCTGGTCGACGAGCTCGACGCGCTGGCGGTTGCGCACCAGAACTTCCGCTACCAGATCTCGCTGTCGGAACCGTCGGCGACGTGGACCGGCCTACGTGGCCGGCTCACCGAAACCGTGCCCGGCCTCCTCCCGAGCCTCGGGAACCGGCAGTTCTATCTCATCGGCAACGGCGCCATGATCGAGGACATGGCCACTGCCCTCTCGGACCTGGGGGTCGATCGGCGAAACGTCTACCAGGAGGCCTACTTCAACAGCCGGTACCGCTCCGACGCCTCCACCCTCGCCGAGATCCGTCGCCGGTTCGTGGCCAACGACCTCTTCTCCCCTTTCGCCCACTTCGAAGCCGGGCTCTTCATGCCCGAAGCGCCGGTGACCCGGAGTCGCTCCAAGCCCTCCTAACCCCCAGGGGGTATACTAGGAGGCTCACCGAGGAGGACGTCATGCCGGGGTACGAAATGCACAAGGACGCAGTCCAGCGGCGACTGCGGCGGATCGAGGGTCAGGTGCGGGGCATCCAACGCCTCGTCGACGAAGACACCTACTGCATCGATGTGCTCACCCAGATCTCGGCCGTCAACCGGGCCCTGCAGGGCGTGGCGGTGGGCCTGCTGCACGACCATCTCGGCCATTGCGTGACGGAGGCGGTCCGCAACAGCGACGTGGAGGGTGTAGAGAAGGTCAACGAGGCCACCGCCGCCATCGAGCGCCTGCTCAAGGCCTGAGCTCAGGGCCTGACCTCAGGGCAACCAAGCCTTGGCTGGCGCGGTTAGGAGCCGATGAAGCTCAGCCGGACACGGCGCTGGGGATTGTCGGCGTTGAGGTCGACGAGGACCACCCGCTGCCAGGTGCCCAGCGCGGGACGGCCGTCGTCGACCGGGATGACGAGCGAAGGGCTGATGATCGCAGGCAGGACGTGGTCGGCGCCATGGCCGCGAGCCCCGTGGCGGTGGCGATAGCGGTCGTCGCGAGGCAGGAGCCGCTCCAGCACCTCCAAGAGATCGGTCTCCGAGCCCGAGCCCGTTTCCATGAGGGCCACACCGGCGGTGGCGTGGGGCACGAAGACGCTTACCAGGCCATTGCCCCGACCGGCACAGAACGTGGTCAGGTTGTCGGTCAGATCGACGGTCTGGCGATCGCTGGTATCGACCATGAGGACGTCGATCCCCGGGTCGCCACCCGATCCGGCGCTCGGCCTTGGGGTCATGTCTCCAGAGTGCCACTCTCCGAGGCGATAGCGTGTTGCCCCGTGTCTCCCCGGATAGCCGTCGAACTGACCAGCGAGCGCACCGACGGAACGTGGACCTGGCGCGCCGCCGGGGCCCGCCACCCGAAGGGAGTCCTCGACGGGAAGCTCCTTCCGCCGGGAGTGGGAGTCGGCGACGTGGTTCGAGCGGAGGCTGATGTCGACATCGATGGCATCACCGTCACGACCGTGTTGGCCCCAAAGGGGGCGCGTCACGAGCCCGAGCGCGTGGAGATCGTCGGCTCGGGCCGCGACGACCCGGATGTGACCTCGACGCGTAGTGATCGGGGTGGACGCAGCGGCCACGGCTCCGATGGTGCCGAGCGGCCGCCTCGCCGTCAGGCGCCTGCCGGGCGCGGCGATGCACCGGCGCGACCCCGTGGCCGGCCCACACCCGCATCTGGGGAAGGCGAACGGACGCGAGAGGGAGCGAGGCGCGAACGGCCGGTGCGCCGGCCCGGGCCCGACGTCCCGTCCCGGCCCAAACCGAAGAAGTTGCGGGCCCGGCGGACCCATCGTGACGGGCTGGTGGCCTCGCTGCCCCCCGAGCAACAGCCCATCGCCGAGCAGGTGCTGCGTGGCGGCATGCCCGGGGTGCGGGCTGCGTTGCAGGAGCAGAGCGCCGCCGCCCGAGCTGAGGGGAAACCCGAGATCCCCGCCGCCGCCGTACTGGCCATCGCCGAGGGCCTCCTTCCCCGCCTGCGGGTGGCCGACTGGCTCGATCGGGCCGACGCCGCCCTGGCCGACGTCGAGGAGCTGGCCCTGGCCGACCTGCGGTCGGTGGTGGTCAGCGCTGACGACGTGGCGCGCGACGAGCAGACCCGCGAGCCGGCCGCCAAGCTGCGAGCGGTGTTGGAGCGCCGTACGGAGCTCGAACAGGCCGCGTGGCACCGGGACCTGGAACAGTCGTTGGCGGCCGGAAGGGTGGTTCGTGCCCTGCGCCTGTCTTCGAGGGCCCCGCAGCCGGGCGAGCGCATTCCCCCGGAAGTGGCGACTGCGTTGACGGAGGCTGCCGGCGCAGCCATGACCGCCGACATCACCTCCGAGCGTTGGGCGACGCTCCTGGATGCCGTGGCCTACTCAGCCGTACGGCGCTCCGTCGTGCCCGCCGGCGTGCCCGCCGAACCGAGCGACGAGCTGATGGCCCAAGTGCGCAAGCACGCCGGGCGGGTTCCCAGCATCGCCACCCTCTTCGGCGTCGAGGCGCCGGCTCCAACGGGTGGGGCCCGCGATCGCCGGCCGAGGGAACGGCCGGAGGGTCTCGGTGCGGCCGACCCATCGTCGGCCACGTCAGCCGGAACGGAAACCCCTCGTCCACGACGCATCCCGCCTCCTCCGGTGACCGCGCCGGCACAGGGCCCCGCTTCCTAGGAAGCAGCCAGGGAAGCCGCTTTGTTCGGGGCGGGGGTGCCCGGAGTGTGCAGGTAGCTGCGCACCTCCACCACTCCGGCCACGCCGCCGGCGGTCCGGCACACCAGCTCACAGTCGTCTGTGGTCTCCACCTGGCCACGCAGCGTCGCAATCCCCTCCACGACGTCCACCGTCACATCGCTGGTGGCTGTCTGGAGCCCCGCCAGCGCGGCGTGGACGGCTTGGCGGATGTCGATGTCGTCCTCCGGGGTGAACTCGCCGGCCCCGGCGGCCCGAGCGGCCTCGCCTTGGAGCTGGCCTTCGCGATATCGCAGGTCGGCCTCGACCTGGCGCTGGCGCCGCCGGCGCAGGGCCGCCGTCTTGTCGACGAGCTTGGCCCGTCGAGCCCGGCCGCGATCCGGATCAAAGTAGTACGCCCCTCCGGCTCCGATCGTCCCCCACCACAGTGCACGTAGTTTCCCCACAGTCATGTCCCTCCTGTTCGATGGACTGTTCCTCGGCCTACCCAGTGCCCCCGCTGTCGCACACGGTACGCAGTTCAGACGATGGCCCGAAGAATGGAGGAGGCATGGAGAAGCTCGGCGAGGCCGTCGGCCAGGTCGAGGCGGGCCACGTCCTCGAGCGGCACCCACGCGGCCTCGGCGGCATCGTCGCCCGGTCGGGGATCGCCAGCGGGAGCCAGCACCTGGACGACGAAGTCGAAGACGACGAAATGGTGGTCGGCGCCGATCAGCTCCACCCAGTCGAGAAGCTCGCCGCATACGCCTTCGATGCCGGTCTCCTCAGCCAGCTCCCGGACCACCGCCTCGGCCAGGGTCTCCCCGGCCTCGACTCTTCCACCCGGTACCGACCATCTCCCCTGGGCTGGACCTCGGCCGCGGCGCACGAGCAGCAGGCGTTCGTCGTCGACGGCCACCGCACCCACACAGACCTGCGGTGGAGGTGGGCTCATGTCGCCGTGAGGTCGGTCACCGCGTCGGCCAGCGAACGATGTACGACGATGGCCCGAGCCGTGAAACCGAACGTCTCGAAGAAGTTCTTGGTGTCGCGGTTTCCGGGAAGGGCGAGGGCGTCGACCCCTTCACAGTGGTGCCGGCGGCACCAGTCGAGCACGATCTCGATCATCGCCTCGCCCACGCCGACCGCCCGGGCCTCCGGCTCGACGTAGAGATCGGTGACCACCCCCAGCTTCCGACCGGTGCGGAGCCGGTCGAGTCGAACGACGCCGTAGCCCACCACCACGTCGTCGATGGTGCCGGCCACCACGAGCTGCTCAGGATCTTCGAGGGCATCGGCCAGGGTGGACAGCGCCGGCAGCGCTCGGGTCTCGCGCTGTGACCAGATGGCGCCACCACGATGCTCGACCTGCTCGGCCACGGCCTCCTCGGCCAGTGAGGCGAGGATCGAGAGGTCGTCGGCCAGCGCCGGGCGCGCTCCCTCCAACTCAGTACCCCGACAGCTTGGCGATCTTGTTCAGGATGGTCTTGCGACCCCGGTGGGCGTCCTCGTAGGCCCGGACTGCTTCGAGCTCCTCCGGCGACAGGCTGGAGAGGCGGGGCACGACCTGCGACGCCGACAGCGACTCGTAATCGGGGATGGCCAAGGTCACGGCTGCCGGTGAGCTGTCGGAAGAGGTGGACGGGGACGGGCCGGCCTGGTCGGTCGCCGGGCGACGCCGTACCGGCCCGCTCGCCGGCGAGTCCGGGGGCGCCGGAGCGGGCGCGTGAGGGCGGTGGGGCGCTTCATCGCCGAGGAGGCCGAGGTGGCGCAAGGTGGCCTCGGCCTGGGCTCGCGTCCGGTCGAAGATCTTCTCGACCTGGTTGCGGCCCTGGGCCACGGCGATCTCACCGACCATCCGGGCCAACCCGACCTGGGGATCGAGCTCTTGGCGGCCCCGGGTCACGAGGGTCGGTACGAGGTCTCTGGCCGTCGCCGCCAGCCCGACCGGCGCGTACACGAGGAACTCGACAGCTTGATCCAGGGGGCTCTTGGTCTCAGTCACGGGCCCAGGCTACTGACGGCAGGCGTCGAGCGAAGCGAGCCGGCTACACGCAGTCCTGGCACAACAAGAGGGTTTCGTCGGCCAATTGGCTCGGGTGCTTCACCAAGAAGCACGACTGGCAGACGAACTCCCCCGGCGCCCGTGGGCGGACCTTGCCGCCCTCGGCTCGGTCCTCGGGTTCGGGGAGCTCCTCCTCCTCGTCATCCTCCTCGTCGTCGGCCACCACCAGGCGGTCCTTGAGGATGGTGTCGAGGTCGGCCTCGACGTCGTCGGGATCAGGTTCGTCGTCGTCGTCGTCGGTCCCCTCCTCGTCGTCGCCGGCCGCCGACTTGGCCTTGCCAGCCTTGGCCGGGGCCGGCTTGGCTTTGGCACTGACGACCTCGACCGCCTCTTTTTCCGGCGCATCTCCCTCGTCGTCGTCTTCGGAGAAGTCGTCGTCGGTGAACGCCTCGTCGGCGTCTACGAGGACTTCGTCGTCATCGTCGTCGTCGAGGACCTCGAGATCCTCGGGATCGGTCTCCAGGTCGTCGTCGAGGTCGTCAGCCATGCAGTCCTTGGGGTCGCGGAACGGGGCAGCGCGGCAAACCGCCGGCGGACTCTATCCATTCCCGGCGTCGGCCACCGCCCTGCCTCCCGGAGGGCTCGCCTGCCGGCGCCAGCCGTGCCCAGGGGCGGCTCGCTGACGCCATGGGGCCAGGGTGGGAGGGTGCCCAGCGAGCCGTTGGGGCCGCCGATCGGTTCAGTTGGACGCAGGTGGCAGAAGCCCCGAGCGACGTTCGAACCTATGAGACGTTTGCTACTGAGCTGCGCTGGGCCCCTCGCCCTGGCTTCGCCCTATCGGCCCGGGAGCCGACCCGACAGGAGGAATGGACCCCTTCTTGCCACGCCCAAGGGTGAGGTGTCAAGGTCGAGAAGTGCCCAAAATGATCATGCTGACCTGCCGCGACGCGCGTCGAGGCTGGTCAGGAAGGACGAAAATAATGGGTCCGGATGTCAGAAGTGACGGTCGCGGAAGGCTAGGACATCAGCGACGTACACTCTGGTAGACGGGAAGACGCCAGAGGTGCGGACCGCGCCCAATCCTTGGTAATACCCGGCCAGCGCGGTGGCCGAATCTCCGCCGGTGCGGTCCAGGAGCCACCGTAGATAGCGGGCCGACATGCGGATGTTGTCGTCCCGGTCATGGGGGTCCAGGGGTTCACCTATCACGATGTCCTGGAGCCAGGAGACCGTGTCGGGCATGAGCTGGCCGATGCCGATGGCTCCGACCGGGGACACCACATCGTTCTGCCATCCCGATTCCAGCCATGTCATGGCCATGAGGAGGTCCACAGGGACGTCGGACACCGCCGCCCAGTGCTCGAAGCGAGGGACGAGGGCGAGACGCGCTGGTGAGGACCGGAGCCGGGCCGGGAACCGGGAGACATCATCGGCGCCGCCTCCACTGCCCGGGGCGCCACCATCACCACCGCTGACGGACGGGAGGGCAAGCGGGTTCCCGGCCCGGATGCGGTGGACGTCGGCGATGCCGTTGGCCTCGACCAGGGCGACCACGGTGATGCCGTAGCGGGCGGCGATCTCCGACAACGTCTCGCCCGGCGCAACCTCATGGGTCGGTGGCGCCTCGGGCGAGGGGCCACCCACGGGCAGTTCCAGGGTCTGGCCGCCAAGGATGCGGTCGGCGTCGATGATGCCGTTGGCGTCGGCCAGGGCGGCCACGGAGACGCCGTAGCGGGCGGCGATCTCCGAGAGCGTCTCGCCGGATCTGACGGTGTGGGAACCGGTGGCGGCTGATCCGGCCACCGCGACCGCGGCGACGGCCACCACGGCGAGCAGTCGCCGAGACTTCGGAAGGCGGCGGTGGGTGGGGGTGGATCGAAGTGCGCGCACGGTGTCCTCCACGCCCGCCCGCAGGCGGCCAGTGTGGACCAGAACACCAGCCACTGCAACCCCACCAGCAACACTCAGGTGGCCGTCGGGCCTCCGGTTCGACGGCGGTGCGCGCGACGCTCGGCCTCGAGGCGCTCCAGGCCCGGGTCCTCGTAATCCACGAAGCCCATCATCTCGGCCACCGCTCGGTGTCCAGCCGCCTCGGCGATGAGGCGGTGCATCTGCTGACACAGCCGGCGATAGGCCGGATGGCCCTGGGGGGCGGTCCGCAACTCCAGCATGTGCATCGCCTCGCGTGCGTTGAGCTGGATTGAGAAGCGAATTCGATAGGCGAGGCACACGGCGTACGCCGCGCGGTCGGCGAACGTGTCACTGAGCGATGCGTGCAGTGCCGCCGAGCGTTCCATGGCCTCCGTGAAGCGTCCGGTCACGCCCGCTTCGACCACGGCCTCCGGGATGGTGTAGCCGTTGGTCGGGCGCAGCGGCTGCCATTCGATCGTGAGCATGCGATGACGCTGCAGATCTCGGAAGGCGCCGTAGTCGGCGCACACGTCGAAGCGGTAGAAGACCCGTTCGAGTGCCCGCCCCGGCTTGTGGCGCCGGTTGCCCCGCTCGCCCACGTAGGCCGCCACCAGTGCCGACCGCTCATCGGCGGTCATGTTGCGTACCCGCTCGACGATGCGCTCCTCGGGGAGGTCGACGTGGGGGTAGAGCATGGCCGCCAACACCTTGGCCTCGCCGTCGGGATCGAAGTCGACGAGGGTCACCTCGGGAAGGGGCTCGGCGTCGGGAGGCGACCCGGCGAAGACCTTGGCCGCCACCTCGGCCGTGGCTTCCCGGGTGGATCGCAGGTAGTTCGTCCACACTCCGCCCCGTTCGGGGCGATCGACTCGCGAGAGGAACGAGGGAATCACCTTGCGCAGCTCCGGGAGCATCAGTTCGGCATAGGCCCGGGCCTCGGGGAGAGGAGATGCCCGCATGCGCAGCAACAGCGCCTCGTAGCCCTGGCCGGTGCCGTAGATACCGACATTGGACAGTGATGCGGCGGGGAGCACCCCCCGAACGGCATCCAGGGTCTTGGCCCGAGTGGACTGGCGATGGACGAAATCCGAGTCGCCCGCCGTCATCGGGAAACGCTGACGGCACCACTCCTGAACGACGGGCACCAGTTCGGCGTAGGTGTCGAACAGACGGTCCATGTCACCCACGTAGCGGGTCCCGAGGGGGGAGGCCAACACCTCGGGGTCGCGGTAGTAGCGGTACCGGCCGCCCAGGCGCTCGTCGTAGGCGATGTAGCGGGTGGACTGCTCCAGGTAGGACATGAGCCGGCCCCACTCCAGCACCTTGGTGAGCAGGTTCGAGGCCTGCTCGCACGCCAGGTGCACCCCTCCGAGCTGGGCCACCGAGTCGTCGCCGTACTCGAGGAAGACACGGTCGTAGAGCCGTTCGGCCCGCTCCAGGCCGACCGTGGCGTCGATGGCCACGTCGCCCTCGACGTCGAGGTCGCCCACGAACTCGTCGAGGAAGAGCCGGCGCAGGCTCTTGTGGGTGCGGCTGTAGCGAGCGAAGAGGGCACCCTTGACCACCTCGGGGAGGTTCACCAGGGCGAAGACGGGGCCCTCGACGTTGGTCACGTACCGCCGCAGGACGTCGGTCTCCTCGGGGGTGAACTCCTCCCTGACGTAGGGGGTGAGGCTCGGGACCGGCACGGCGGCCGATCCTAGGATGGGCCCACGACCGGGCGGTGGATGCTCCCTCCTCGGCTCACCGGGACCTCAGGTCCCGACGGCCTCAGGTCCGAAGCGTCGCCGGATGGGCGCCTTCAACAGCGTCGACCAGTCGGGACCGGGCGGCAGCCACCTCTTCGTCGGTGAGGGTCCGATCCGGCGCCTGGAAGCGGATGGTCCACGCCAGACTGCGTCGTCCGGGGCCCATCTGGTCGCCGCGATAGGCGTCGAAGAGGGTCACGCCGGCCACGAGGTCGCCGCCGGCCTGGCGCAGCGTGCGCTCTACGTCGGCGGCAGCGGTGGAATCCTCGACCTCGAAGGCGAGATCGATGTCGCTCGAGGGAAAACGGCTCACCGGCCGGTAGGCGCCCGCCCCGCGTGGAGCGGCCAGCAGGCGACCCAGGTCGAGCTCCATCCATGCAACCCGTTCGGTGAGCTGGTAGGCAGCGGCCACGCCGCGGTCGAGCTCGCCTACCACGCCGACGGGCACATCGTCGACCAGCACCCGGGCACTGCGGGTGGGGTGCAGACCGGCGATGACGGCGGCGGCGAGGCGCCAGTGCGTGATGTTCAGCCCCTCGACCAGGAGATGCCACAGCGTCACCGACTCGGTTGCATCCCGTCCGGCGGCCGCGCACGCCACCATCTCGGTCTCCTCGGGCAAGCTCTGGCCGTCGGGTGGCCGGACGAACGTCTGGCCGATCTCGAAGAGGCACACCCCGGGCTGGCGGCGGCGAGCGTTGGCGGCGACGGCACCGGCCAGACCGGGAAGCAGCGAGGTCCGCAGCCGGGACTGCTCGGCGACCAACGGATTGGTCACCGCCACGGCGAGGTGGGGATCGACGTGGCAACGCTCCAGATCGGCGGGCGAGACGAAGGTGGTGGTCCAGACCTCGTCGGCACCGCCGCCGGCGAGGATCTGGCGGACCAGGCGTCGATCCCGCTGATGGGCGCTGAGCCCACCGGTGAGGGGGCTGCGGGGAAGCGTGCTGGGAATGGCCCGGTACCCGTGGAGGCGGGCCACCTCCTCGACCACGTCGATCTCGGTGGCGCTGTCCAGCCGCCACGATGGCAACTCGACCGACAGGACGCCGTCGTCGTCGGGTGTCGAGGTGAACCCGAGGGGCGTCAGGTAGCCGGCGATCCGATTCCCGCTGAGGTCTGTCCCGAGCAGCTGGTTGACCCGCTCGGTGCGCAGCCGGATCGGGGACCTCGATGGAAGATGGCCGGTCGCTTCCACCGGTGCTCCGGCGACCACCGCGTTGCCCCCGGGGGCGTGGTGGAGGAGCTCACAGAAGCGGGCCGCGGCCCGGTCGATCCCCTGCCAATCGCAGCCCTTCTCGAAGCGCGCCGACGCCTCCGAGCGAAGCTTGAGCCGGCGTGAGCTGCGGGCGATGGTCAAGGGGTCGAACCAGGCCGCCTCCAGGACCACTTCCGTGGTGGTGGCGTCGATCTCCGACGAGGCGCCCCCCATGATGCCGGCGATCCCGAGCGGCTGGTCATCCACATCGCAGATCAGGGGGTCGGCCGGCTCGAGGGCCCGCTCCACGCCGTCGAGCGTGACGACGGTCTCGCCGACCCGTGCCCGTCGTACCCGCAGCCCGCGCCCTGCCAGGCGCCCCAGGTCGTAGGGATGGGTCGGTTGGCCAAGCTCGAGCATCACGTAGTTGGAGGCGTCGACCACGTTGTTGATAGGCCGCATGCCGGCCAGGGCGAGACGCTCGACGATCCATGTCGGCGACGGCCGCACCACGATGCCGGTGACCACCTGGGCCAGGAATCGCCCGCAGATGACCGGATCCTCGATGGCGATCGACACTGTCTTCACCAGCGGCCCGTCGGACACCTTGGGTTCGGGGATGGCGAACGGCAGGCCGAGACGGGCGGCAAGATCACGCGCCACGCCGGCGACCGACATGGCGTCGGGACGATTGGCGTTGACCTCCAGTTCGAACACCGTGTCGACCGATCGACCCAGTGCGGTCATCACCGGCGTCCCGGGGCTGGGGCCATCGCGGAGCACGAGGATCCCGTCGTGGTCGCCCGGCAGGCCGAGCTCGTCAGGCGCGCACAACATCCCCTCCGACGCTGCGCCCCGCATCCGGCGGGCTTTGATCTCCAGCCCGCCGGGCAGGACCGTACCGACGGTGGCCAGCGGGACGAGATCGTCGACGGTGAAGTTCCACGCCCCGCACACCACAGGAACGGGTTCGGGTCCGCCGGCGTCGACGGTGACGGCCCGTATGCGGTCGGCGCCGGCGATAGGGCTGATTTCGAGCACCCGTGCCACCACCACCCCGTTCAGCCCCTCCCCCACCGAGGTGACCGACTCGACAGCCAGACCCAGATCGTCCAGGGTGGCGACGACCTCCTCGACCGGCAGGTCCAGAGCCACGAAGTCGGTGAGCCAGGAAAGGGGGACCCGCATCAGAATTGACGCAACACGCGCACGTCGGGGCTAGCCAGCTCGCGGATGTCGTCGATGCCGTGGCGCATCATGACCAGACGGTCGATGCCGAAGCCGAAGGCGAAGCCTGACCACACCTCCGGGTCATAGCCCACGGCCAGGAAGACGTTGGGGTGGACCATCCCGCATCCACCCAGCTCCAGCCAGCCCGTGCGACCGCAGGTCCGACAGCCGACACCGACGCAGAACACGCACGTGATGTCGAACTCGGCGGAGGGTTCGGTGAAGGGGAAGTAGGACGGCCGCAGCCGAGACCGGAATCCTTTGCCGAAGTAGGCCTCGGTGAACGCGTCGAGGGTGCCGGCCAAGTCTCCCATGGTGATTCCCCGGTCGACCACCAGGCCCTCGATCTGGTGGAACACCGGCAGGTGCGATGCATCCGGCGTATCGAGGCGGTAACAACGACCCGGCATGACAGAGTAGATGGGCGGCTCACCACCCTCCATCACCCGGATCTGGACCGGTGAGGTGTGGGTACGCAACAGCGTCGACTCCGGCGGTCCGAGATCGAGGTAGAACGTGTCGTACATCTGGCGGGCGGGGTGGCCGGCAGGGAAGTTGAGCGCTTCGAAGTTGTACCAGTCGGACTCGGCTTCCGGGCCCTCGGCCACGGTGTAGCCCATCCCCACGAAGACGTCCTCCAGGCGATCACGGGCCTGGGTGATCAGGTGGACGTGGCCCCGTCGCCGGGATGGCACAACTTCGGTGAGGTCGAGGCGCTCGCTCCGGTTGATGGCATCGCGCTCGGCCGCCAACAACTCGTCTCGGCGGGCCGCCACGGCGGCCTCGATGCGCTGGCGGGCTTCGTTGAGCGCCCGGCCCGCCGACCGCCGTTCCTCGGGCGCCAGCCTGGCCAGGCCCGACTTGGCCACGCTCACGGCGGACCGCTTCCCCAACAGCTCAGTGTCGAGCGCGTCGAGCTCATCCACCCGGGTGCAGGCCGCCACCTGGGCGAGGGCGCCGCTGACGAGCGCCTCGGGGGCGACCTCGAAGACCGGGCTGCTCATCGTTGCCGACGGGCCACGAGCGGCAGGGTGAAGCGGAACTCACTGCCCGCTCCGACCACGCTGTCGGCTTCTAGACGACCGCCGTGGGCCTCGACCAGCCCCCGACTGATCCACAGGCCGAGGCCCGAGCCACTCGGCCGCCCGTGCTCGCGCCGGTAGAACTTGGTGAAGACGTGCGGGAGGTCGCCGTCGGGAATGCCATCTCCCGTGTCGGTCACCGACACCGTCACCTCGCCCTCCCTTACCCTCCCCGAGACCTTCATCCCTTTCACACTGGCGTACTTGGCCGCGTTCTCCACCAGGTTCGTGAGCACCTGTTCGACCTTGTCGGGATCGGCTTGGACCGATGGGAAGCCCTCGGCGAAGTCCAGTCCGCACTCCAGCGCGGGATACTCGAGGGCGACTTTGGCCACCACCGAGGAGGCCAGGCTGGCCAGGGCCACCGTCTGGAAGCGGAGCTGGAGATGTCCCGTCTCCAGGCGGCTGATGTCGAGAAGCTCATTGACCAGGCGGGTGACCCGGTCGGCGTCGTGGTGCACCTGCTCGAGCATGGAGAGCTTCTGGTCGTCGCCGAGGCGGTCCCAGCGGCTCAACAGCAGCGACGTGTACCCCTTGACCGATGTCAGCGGGCTGCGCAGTTCGTGACTGACGGTCGAGACGACCTCCATGCCGGAGATGGCCATCCCATCGGTGGGGCGGAAGGTGATCACGACACGCCCCGCGCCATCGTCGGCCGAGCCCTCCAGACCGTGGACGGTGACCGGGACGTCCTTCCCGTCCCGAGTACGGAGCTGCGCGCTCTGTTCCCCGCCGACCAGTGGCGTTCGTGGAGGCCGTACGTCGCCGAAGAGCTCTCCCAGCTCGACGCCCACGAGCTGGTCGGGCACGGTGCCGATGAGCTCGGCCGCCGCTCGATTGACGGCGACGACCCGCCCCGCCTCAGCCACCACGGTGGCGATGGGGAGTTCGTCGAGAGCCACCATGGTGTTCATGGCGTCGCGGCGGGCCGGCACGCCTGGCGGCGTTGGCGCAGCGCCTCGAAGCAGATCAGACCGGCGGCCATACTCACGTTCAACGATTCTGCCCGTCCGGCCATGGGGATGGTGACCTGCTGGTCGATCTGGTCGTCGAGCGCCGATGGCAGGCCGTGGGCCTCGTTGCCGACCACGACGGCGATCTTGTCGTCGAAGTCGATCTCGTCGTAGGGGTCACCGCCGCTGGCGATGGTCCCCAATCGTCGGTATCCCCATCCTCCCATGCGCTCGAGCACCTCAACCGGATCGCCTCCCGACACGACCGGGACATGGAACAGCGAGCCCGCGGACGAACGGACGGTCTTGGGGTTGAACGGGTCCACGGAGCCAGTGCAAAAGACTATCGCTCCGGCTCCCGAGGCTTCGGCGCTGCGGGCGATGTTGCCGGCGTTGCCGGGATCTCGTAGCTCAGCGCACACCACCACTAGGCGGGCGCCGGCAACGGCATCGAGGGGCACGTCGCACGCCCCGGCGATGGCCACAACGGGCTGGGGGCTGACGGTACCGGCGACGCGCTCGAGCACACCCGGGGCAAGGACGTGGACGCGGTGGCCAGCCTCGGCGGCCCGCGTCGCCACGGCGGGCGGAGCCTCTGGTTGTCCGGCGATGAAGACAGCCTCGATGGCCAGCCCGGCGGCAAGGGCTTCGGCCACCAATGTCTCTCCTTCGATGACGAAGGCGCGCTCGTCTCGGCGGGTACTGCGCCGGGCCAGGAGGCGGCGCAGGCGGGTGACCTTCTGATGACGGGCACCGAGCGGGCTCGGCGCACCCACAGCCGTTGCGGCTAGCTACCGGTCGTCGCCGGGGCCTGGCGGGCCACCTGCACGAGGGCGGCGAAGGCGGGCGCATCCCGCACGGCGAGGTCGGCGAGCACCTTGCGGTCGAGCTCCACCCCGGCCCGGCGCAGGCCGTCCATGAATCGGCTGTAGCTCATGTCGTGCTGGCGGGCGGCGGCGTTGATGCGCTGGATCCACAGTCGCCGGAAGTCGCCCTTGCGGGCACGGCGGTCGCGGTAGGCGTAGCGCAACGAATGCATGACCTGCTCGTTGGCGGCCCGATAGGAGCGGCTCTTGTTGCCGTAGTAGCCCTGCGCCTGCTCCAGGATTGCTTTGTGGTGCTTGCGGGCATGCACTGCCCTTTTCACTCTTGCCATAGGAGGAGTCTAGGCCTGGCTAGGCCCGGCCCAGCAGCCGGTTGACCTGGCGCCGGTCGCCACCGGTCAGCTCCTCGGTGCGCTTGAGGCGACGGGTGCGCTTGGAGGGCTTTTTCTCCAGGATGTGGTTCATCCCCACCTGGCGTCGCGTGAGCTTGCCGGTGCCGGTCACCTTGAAGCGCTTGGCTGCGCCTCGATGGGTCTTCATCTTGGGCACGTCTCAGCTCTCCTTGTCGTCAGCGGCAGTGACCGCCGTGGTGTGTTGCTCTACGGGCGGGACGGCGGAGCCGTTGTTGCCCATGTCGGTGGGCCCCTGCACGGCCTGGTCGTGCCCCGCCTGGTCGTCGATGGCCTGATCCTGCTCGGCCTGCCGGCGTTCCGCTTGGCGCTGGTCGGCCATCTCCTTCTTGCGGGCTGCCTCGGCGGCGGCCTGCACCCGCTTGTCCGGAGCCAGGACCATGGTCATGTTCCGGCCGTCGAGCTTGGGCGACGCTTCCACCCTGGCCAGATGAGCGTTGTGCTCCGCCACCCGGTCGAGGATGCGCATGCCGAGCTCGGGGTGGTGGACCTCCCGGCCACGGAACATGATGGTGATCTTCACCTTGTGGCCTTCCTCGAGGAACCGTTGGACCTTGTGGGTCTTGGTGTCGAAATCGCCTTTGCCGATCTTCACCCGGTACTTCATCTCCTTGATGGAGACCTGGGTGGTCTTGCGTCGAGATTCCTTGGCCTTCTGGGCTGCCTCGTACTTGTACTTGCCGTAGTCCATGATGCGACACACCGGCGGATTGGCCTGGGGCGCGACTTCCACCAGGTCCAGATCGGCGTCGCGGGCGAGCACGAGGGCGTCGGTGAGCGCCTTGATCCCGATCTGCTCGCCGTCGAGTGAAACGAGGCGGACCTCTCTCGCTCGAATCCGATCGTTGATGCGGAGCTCGTTGCTATCGGCAGTGGTTATCGGACATCACTCCTGAGAAAAGGTGGGGCGGGGAAAGGCGGCCAGAGGGGAAGCAGCGAAGCGCACCCGGGAGGCCGAACAGCTGCGAGAGACACTGTCACGCACGCTGGTGCAGTCGCATGTCGATGCTCGACTGGGGTCCGTTTCTCGACATGTCTCCCGTTATGGTACCAGCATGAGCTCGATCTGGACACCCGGAGGCGAACGGCCCGTACATCGAGAAGGAGAGGGCGACGTCCCCTCCTCGCCTCCTTCGACTCCCGCGGCTCCGCGACCGGGTGGCAGCGGTCCCGAACCGGCAGGCGGCTCTGAGGATCAGGCGGCACTGGAGCGGGAGCTGGCGGCGATGCAGGAGGAGGTGGCCTCCACCCCGGCGTCGGTGGTGGTGGCCAACCATGCCGTGGGCCTGTTCCAGCTGGCCGCCATCCACCTCAACCGCCGACCGCCCAATCTGGCCGAAGGTCGCTTGGCCATCGATGCCATGGGCGCGCTCGTGGAGGGGATGGCCGGCCGCCTGGGCGACGAGGAGCAGGCCCTGCGCGACGGCCTGGGCCAGCTTCGCCTCGCCTTCGTCCAGCTCAGCGGTGGCGCAGCGGCGCCCGGCACTGAGGAGTCCGGCCCCGAGGCGCCGGGCTGAGCGCGCCGGCTGCGGTAGCGTGCGGCCACGTGGCGCCAGGAGGTAGATGACGAGTCAGCCCGTCGTGGTCCTCGACAAGGTCAACAAGTGGTTCGGTCCCCTCCACGTGCTGCGGGACATCGATCTCAGCGTGGACCCCGGCGAGGTGATCGTCGTCATCGGCCCTTCCGGCTCGGGGAAGTCCACCCTGTGCCGATGCATCAACCGCCTGGAGCCCATCGACAGCGGCACGATCGAGGTCGACGGCGTCCCGCTGCCCGAGGAGGGCAGGGAACTGGCACGGCTCCGCGCCCAGGTGGGGATGGTCTTCCAGTCCTTCAACCTCTTCGCCCACAAGACGGTGCTCGCCAATGTGACCCTGGGGCCCGTCAAGGCGCGCCACCAGCCCAAGGCCCAGGCCAGGGAGCGGGCCATGGCCCTCTTGGAGCGGGTGGGCATCGCCGAAAAGGCCGATCGCTATCCCGCCGAGCTCTCCGGCGGCCAGCAGCAGAGGGCGGCCATCGCCCGGGCACTGGCCATGGAACCCAGGCTGATGCTCTTCGACGAGCCCACCTCGGCGCTCGACCCGGAGATGATCGCCGAGGTCCTCGAGGTGATGATCGACCTGGCCCGCGAGGGAACCACCATGATCGTGGTCACCCACGAGATGGGCTTCGCCCGCTCGGCTGCCCAGCGGGTGGTATTCATGGACGAAGGCAGGATCGTCGAGGTCGCTCCCCCTGACCGCTTCTTCGGTGCACCCGAAAGTGACCGGGCCCGCGACTTCCTGGCCAAGATCCTCGCCCATTGACCCCTACGGGCGACGTCGTCTGATCCCCCACCCGAACCGACGAAGGAGACATGACATGCCCCGAACCCGATCCCACTGGATGCTCCCGCTGCTGCTCGCCCTGGCCCTGCTGGCTGCCGCCTGTGGCGATAGTGACAGCAGCGACGGCGACGGCGCCGACCCCGGCGCCGACCCCGGCGACGCGACCGAGGCCCCCGAGCACCCCGAGGGCTCGGCCATGGCGGAGATCCAGGACGCCGGCACCATCACCGTCGGCACCAAGTTCGACCAGCGCCTGTTCGGGCAGACCGATCCCCGTACCGGCGAGGTGGAGGGCTTCGACGTGGAGATCGCCAAGCTGATCGTCGAGGCCATCGGCCCGGACGTGGAGATCGAGTTCGTCGAGACGCCGTCAGCCATCCGCGAGCAGGCCATCGTGGACGGCACGGTCGACATGGTGGTCGCCACCTACACCATCAACGACACCCGCAAGGAGCAGATCGACTTCGCCGGGCCGTACTACGTGGCCGGCCAGGACATCATGGTGCCCGCCGGCAACCCCCTCGGCATCGAGGGTGTCGACGATCTCAGTGGCAAGCGGGTGTGCTCCGTGCAGGGCTCGACGTCGATCGAGAACATCCGGGAGATGGTGCCGGACGCAGAGATCACCGAATTTCCCCTGTACACCAACTGCGCCGATGCCATGCGCGACGGTCGGGTCGACGCCGTGAGCACCGACAACGTCATCCTCCTCGGTCTGGTCGAGCAGTACGGGTCGGATGTGTTCGAGGTGGTGGGCAACCCGTTCACGACGGAGCCTTACGGCATCGGCATCCCGAAGGGCGACGACGAGTTCCGCAGCTTCATCAACGACCGCCTGGAGGAGATGTTCGAGAACGGCGAGTGGGCCGAGGCCTATGAGCGCACGGTGGGGACAGTCGCCGAGGAGATACCGGAGCCTCCGGAGCTGGACCGCTACTAGCCCGTCGTTCCGGCGGCTCGGCCCACACCCGACACCAGAGGGGGAGCTGCCAGTGGACGTCGTCGTCGACAACCTGGACCGCATCGCCGCCGGCATGGGCACCACCGTGTCCCTCACCGTGGTGTCGTGGCTCGGGGCCTTCGTCATCGGCATTGTCGTCGCCTCGTTCCGCGTGGGACCGATTCCCCCGCTGCGGGGCGTCGGCACCGTCTACGTCGAGGTGGTCCGCAACTGCCCGCTGACGGTGCTGATCGTGGTGTTCTACTTCGGCTTCCCCAGCATCGGCATCACCCAGCCTGCTTTCACCTCGGCGGTGATCGTCCTTTCGCTCTACACCGGAGCCTTCGTCGCCGAGACGGTGCGAGCCGGGGTCAACACCGTCGGCGTCGGCCAGGTGGAAGCCGCCCGGTCGCTCGGGCTGAGCTTTCCGCAGGTCCTGGGGCTGGTCGTATTGCCCCAGGCGCTGCGGTCGGTCGTGGGGCCGCTGGGCAGCCTGTTCAGTGCCCTCATCAGGAACACCTCGATCGCCTACTTCATCTCGGTGGTGGAGCTGACCGGCACCGCTCAACAGCTCAGCGTGGCCACTTCGCAGTTCGTGCCCGTGTTCTTGGCCGTGGCGCTGGCGTACCTGCTGCTCACCCTGCCCACCGGGTTGGTGGTGGGCGTCATCGAGCGCCGGACGGCGATCAAGCGATGACGGCGGCGCTCGTCGGCGACGAGCTCGGACCTCGGGGACGCCGTCGCGTCCTCGTCGGGTCGATGGTTGCCGCCGTGGCGGTGGCCACCCTGGTGGTCGTGGCCCTGCGTCGCTTCGCCGCCCGGGGCCAGCTCGACGCCGAGCTGTGGAGCATCCTGGCCGAGCCGGGGGTGGTGCGTTTCCTGCTCGGCGGCCTGGCCAACACCCTCAAGGCGGCGGCTGGCGGCATGGTCGGCGCCGTGG
>DASZDM010000325.1:0-12925 GCA_035942015.1 Acidimicrobiales bacterium
GCCGGCACCACGAGGAGCACCACCCTCCCCGTTAGCATGAGCACCCCGCGGGGGTGTAGCTCAGTTGGCAGAGCGCTACGTTCGCAACGTAGAAGTCGGCGGTTCGAATCCGCTCACCTCCACCAGTAAAGCCGCTGGTCAGGCACCCTTTTTCCTCCCGCAACCCACTTCGATCCTCCTCGCTGCTACTCCGGTGCTACTCCAAACGGCCAACCTGGAGTAGCGTCGACCGTCAGAGCAGACCTCCAGAGGAGGAGGGCGGCGAGTGCGCGGTCACGTCAGGGAGCGGAGCCCCGGAGCCTGGGAGCTGCGGGCCTACGCCGGGCGCGACGCCCTGAGCGGGCGCAAGCGCTACAAGACCAAGACCGTCCGCGTGAGAGGCCGCCGAGAAGCGGAGAAAGCCCTGGCCGCCTTCGTCACCGAGCTCGGGACCTCCGGCGTGGCCGCCGACGGCACCTTCGGGGAGCTGGTCGAGCGCTGGATCGCCACCGCCGTGCCCGGCTGGTCGCCGGCCAACGAGGTCACCGTCCGCAACACGGTCTCGTACTACCTCGGCCCCCTGCTGCCCGTGAAGCTGTCCAGGCTCAACACGGCCGACCTCGACGCCTTCTACGCCGCCCTGCGGAACGGGGGCGGGCGCGGCGGCCGGCCCCTGGCCGTCTCGACAGTGCGGCGGGTCCACTCGGTGGTGCGGGCCGCCCTGGAGCAGGGCGTGCGCTGGGGCTGGCTGCGAGAGAACCCGGCGGCCCGCGCCTCGCCGGGTCCGGGACAGCCGCCCGAGATCAAGCCGCCGGCGCCGGAGGCGGTCCTGGCCCTGCTCCAGCGGGCCGAGCAGGACGACAAGGCGTTCGCCGTGTTCCTGGTGCTGGCGGCGGTGACCGGGGCACGCCGGGGCGAGCTGGTGGCGCTGCGGTGGTGCGACCTCGACCTCGAGCGCGGCGCCCTCACCATCACCCGGGCCATCTCCGAAGGCGTCGACGGGCCGGTCGAGCACCCCCGCCCGAAGACGCGGGGCTCGGTTCGCCGCCTTGCCCTCGACGAGGCCACGGTCGCCATCCTCGCCGCCCACCGTTGCCGGCACGCCGAGGCCGCTGCCGCGTGCGGCGCCTCGCTGCCGGGCGATGCATTTGTCTTCTCCCACGAACCCGACGGCTCGGTGCCGTGGAAGCCGGGCTACGTGAGCCTCAAGTTCCGCCGTCTCCGCCGCTCGGTCGGGCTGGACCAGGTGCGACTGCACGACTTGCGCCATTTCGTGGCAACCACCCTGCTCGGCGCCGGCGTCGACCTCCAGACGGTCGCCGGCCGCCTCGGCCATGCGGGGGGCGGGAGGACGACGCTTGCCGTCTACTCGCACTTCCAGCAGGCCGCCGACCGCAACGCCGCTGACCTCCTCGGCAAGCTGCTTTCGCCGAAGGGATGAGTGCCAATGGGCGCCGGCGATCTGGACCTTTGGATTGGTGCCCCTTTTCTCGCTCGGAAGAGGTGTCAAGTTTTCCCGACCGTGTCATCCCCTTGAGAGGGCGGTGGCACCTACCGCTGGACTCCGCTCCTCCCGCTCAGGTCCTGGTCACGGGCCTGTCGTTCCCGCTGGAGTCCGCTGGTTCTGCTCGGGTCCGCCTGGTTTCAGTAGCAAGACCAGTAGCAAGCTTCGCGGTGCGACCGCTACCGGCCATCGTCGGGCGGTAGTCCCCGGGGCCCCTTGCGCAGCGCGGAGGTGGCGTCTGCGGGTTCGGATCTGTCTACCCTCTCCTGGCAGGTGGACGGACGGGACCCGAGGAGCTCCGCCAGCCTGGCTCGGGTCGCACCGTCCCGGCGGGGCACCTTAGGAGACCGACCCCGACCGAGCTCGCCGCGCCGATCGCCGGTTCCGAGCGGTCTCGTGCTGATGGAATCGGGTGGTGTGTGCGTCGATAGGTGTGCCGAATCCATCCGAGCCGGGTGGATCCGCTCGGCCCGGCCCGGCCACTCTGGACCCGCGCGCGGGTTGTGAGCGTCACAGGTAGGAACGGCGGCGGGTCCGGATAGTGAGCGGCCCCGGCCGATGAGCCGACCAAAACCCAGCTCCGGACCGGCGGGTGACCTAGATTCGCTGCCGATGGAACCGGCCCGTGACTGACGAACGCGTCGGAGCTGGCCTGATGCCAACAATGCTCTTCCCAGATGCGTCCCCAGCGCCCACGGCGGCGCCACCGCTTTCCCCGGTCCGGATCGGTGACCGGGTGCTGCGGCCGACTCAGGTGTTCGACACGTACTGGCGGTTCGCTGCGGAACGGCAGGCGGTATACCTAGCCCGGCTGAGGCGGGCGCCACTGCCATGGACGGCTGATGAGGTGCTCCGGAGGCATCGGTTCACGAACGTGTTCCGAGCATCGGACCGGGTCTCTCAGTACCTGATTGGAATCGTCCAGCGTGGCGTCGGGGCGTCAGCGGAGCCTTCCGATGTGGTGTTCCGCACGTTGCTGTTCAAGGTGTTCAACCGACAGGACACCTGGGAACACTTGGAGTCGCGGGTCGGGCCGGTGATGTGGGGGACCTTCGACCATGACCGGTACCGGAAGGCCTTGGACGGGGCAGCGGAGCGCGGACCGATCTACTCCGCTGCGTACGTAATGCCTCCCCCGCGTCTAGGCGAGGACCGGAAGCACGCGAACCATCTGCGGTTGCTCGCCCGGATGATGCGGGACGGGCTTGCTGGTCGCGTGCTGGCCGCCAAGTCGCTCGGTGAGGTCTACGAGACACTGGTGTCCTACCCTGGGATAGGACCGTTCCTCGCGTTCCAGTACACAATCGACCTCAACTACTCGGACGCGCTGCGGTTCGATGAGAACGACTTCGTGGTCGCCGGGCCCGGAGCGAAGGACGGGGTCCGGAAGTGCTTCGGAAAGGAAGCGACCGGGATCGAACAGGACGTGATCCGGTACATGGTCGACTTCCAGGAAGAGCATTTCTCTCGGCTTGCGCTATCGTTCCCGGGGCTTTTCGGGAGGGCTTTGCATCTGATCGACGCGCAGAACCTGTTCTGCGAGGTCGACAAGTACGCCCGGGTTCGGCACCCGGGGGTCGCCGGGATATCGGGTCGGTCGAGGATCAAGCAAAAGTACCGGCCGGGACCGCCGCTAGCGGCGCCGGTGTTCCCGGAGCGGTGGGGACTCGTTCCAGCGGCGTCGGTCAGGCGGGGGCGTACTTGATGGTGGCGGCGTCGAGGTCGACGATGGCCCGGCCACCGTTGTTGTCACGCAGTTGTCGCCAGACGTCGTATCCGGCCAGGATCGCCCGTTCCCAGTCGGCGCTGTTCCGGTCGCCGACCTCGAGACGGCTCGTGACGGCTTTCGCTGCGTGGAGGATCGTTTCGTCCACGTGCTCGGCTTCGGAGAAGTAGTCCCACCGTTCCGCGAACGCGAACACCATCGCGGTGACGGATTCCTCCGCGGCAATCGCCCGTGCGCCGTCTTCGGTCCTGTCCCGGTCATCGTCTCGCCGCTTCCGTTCCACGAGGAACCGGAGGACCGGTGACCATCCAAGCACCGCAGCGTGAGCGAGGTGGAACACGTCATGGAATCGGTAATGGTCCTCGTAGCGCGTGTTGTCGTCGATCGGGTCGCCAAACTCCTCACTCTCAATCATCATCCGGCACTTCGTGAGGGGACCATCCGTGTACGTCGTGAACACTGCGTCGAACCGTCGAGGGAGTCGCTGGTGTTGGGGCAAGTCGTCGTCATAGGAGGTGGGCGAGCGGCCTCCGGTCGGGAGCCACCGGGTTCTGGTCTTCGCGAGGTTCGTGACGGCAATTTCGCCGAGGGCGAGACCGGAACGGCTCGTGAGGGACGCCAGGTACCAGAGGATGTCGCCAAGCTCGATTCGGATGACTTCGTCGAACCCGATGTACCCGGCCCCGTCCGGGCGGATCTTCTTCTTGTACTCGGCGATCAATGCGCCGATCTCACCTGCGAGCCCGAGGAGCGGGACGATCGGGTCGTCGTTGTCCGCGTCGATATCGGTCGCAGCGGAGAGCCGCTGGTACTCGTCAAGGGTGAGGGCCGCGGGATCGAGGTCGTGGATCATGGGAAGCGGAGGTTCGTGAGGCCGTGGACCGCCAGGGAGGCGACCTCGCTGGCGCGGTAGGAGATCGCGAGTTGCTGGTTCTGTTCAGGCGTCAGCCCGTTCGCCTGCGCGGACCAGCCGGACTCGCCAAGCGTGTCGGCGAGTTCCCGGAGGTCGGGCCTGGCCGTCTGGTCGGAAAGGCCGAGCCAGTTGTCGGGGTCAAGCCCGAGGACCCGGACGATGTCACCGGCGGCGCCGCCGAAGCCGCCTGCGACGAACACCGGCTGCCCGGCACGGACCGCAAGGATCGTCTCCTCGACGACACCGGGCATGTTTCCCTGGTAGCCGGTTCGTTGCCCGCCGACGACGAGCCGCGCGTCGCAGGTGGCGGTGAGGTGATGGCGGGCGGCGGTAAGGCTATCCGCGGCCTCCCGGTCCCCGACTTGCATGGCTGCGGGGTCCCGGTAAGCGGTCGGGTCCTCGATCGGCTGTCCGTCCGGGTCCAGGAACACATAAGCGCCGTACAGGCCGATCTCCTGGCGGTGTCGGTTGATGTCATCGACGGTGAGGCGGCGGTGCACGGACCACGGAATGTGACCGGTGAACGGCCGGTCCCGGCTGCCGTACTTCTCGCACTCATGGACCAGAAACGCGGTGTACCCGTCGTCTCGGAGGTGCCCGCCATAGGACAGGCGACCCGCCGCAATCAGGGTGGCCCGAGCCACTTCGCCGAGGACCATACGGAGGTGGGTCTCGGTCAGTCCGAGCCGAGCCAGATCTGGGCTGTCCGACACCGACACGCCGAGCGTGAATCCGGGAGCGGGCTTCGAGAGGGTCTGCGGCCCGTCATCAGCCACCACGGGCCGCCAGACCTCGGGGTGTCAGGAACTCGATCCTGTCATGCAGGTTCGCGACCCGCGCGATTTGCACGAGCACGTCGACTTCGTCTGGGCCCAGAGGCGGGTCCGGGTGCAGGACAACAATCGGCTCCTGCCGCTGGGCGGTGATGTCCGGGTGATGGTCGAGCCAGTCCACGAGCGTTGTCGGTTCCGGGGCGTGCGGTGCCCACCAGTCGATGTCCACCCGCAGATCCACCTCTTGGGCGATCTCCTGCTGTTTCCACCACAGGACTCGCTTTAGGCATTCATCGACGAGATGCCCGAGGGCCTTCACCACGTCATCGCGGCGCCACGCCTTCTCTTCCATCCGGCCGGGGGTACGGGGCACGTGGTCCATGACGAACGACCCGCGCGCCTCCCCGTATGTGAGCGCGTCGAGGATCACGACCGGCATCCCGGCCCGCTTCGCGGAGAGCATCTCCCGCTGGCACCACTCCCTGCTGGAGTACCGGTCGGTACGGACAGCGAGGAGGGCACCGGTCGATGCGGCCGCGTCGATCGCGGGTTTCCAGTCGACGTTCGGTTGGATCGCCTGCGCGGCGAAGAAGTCCTTCAGGCGGGTACTCGCAATTACCTCCCGAACCAAGTTCACGAGGGAGGACACCTGCTCCTCCTCAACGCTGGACAACCGCTTCGTGTGGCTGACAAACACGGTGATCTGGTCCGGGGTGTCGTTCCCCATCTGCGCGATTCCTTGCGCGAGGTCCCGGCACACGCTGGTGCGGAACAGATCGGAGTCGACCTCGCCGTCGCCGATGCCCTGCACATGGCCGACGATCTTGCCGAGCTCGGTCCCGTCGAAGACGTTCGGTGCGGTCCGGACGTTGAACAGGCCGACGTGCTTTGGGTCGCTGGACCGAGCATCAACGAGGCCTTGGACGTAGTCACGCCATGGGCCCGGCTCGTTCAGGGTCGCAGCGAGTTCCGTTCCGGCGACGATCACGATCGCAGTCAAGGCCGCGGCAGGCACTCCGTACGGGAGACCCTCGACTGACGGCAGCGGCCGAGGTGCGCCAGCCGGGTCGTCCGTCCCGGAGACGGCCCGCACGTACACGTCGACGGCGCCGCCGATCAGGCCCGAATAGGCGTTGCCCCGAAACCGTTCCAACAGCATCTGCGCGATGGTTTCACCTTCCGCATCCCCCGGATGGGAGACGACGAACACCTCAAGAATCGGCGGAAGCATGTGGGAACCCCCCTCGACAGCCCGCTGTCACCCTAAGGGCGTATCATAGTGGAACGAACGTTTGTTCCGAGCAAGGATGGGCGCCATGGCACCGCACCGGATCTTCGTCCCCCACATCCATGAGGACGACGAGTACGTCGGCAAACTCCGCGACATGCTGAACCGACACGGCCGAGAAGCCGACGTGTCGGCCATCGACAGCACCAGCCCGAACAACGCCAACGATCCCGACTACATCATGTCGCGGTACATCCGGCCGAAGGTCGAGTGGTGCGAGGCGATCGTGGTGCTCATCTCTCCCGACACCCAGGGCAGCGACTGGGTCGACAGGGAGATCCAACTCGCTAAGGAACTCGGCCGGGCGATCATTGGAGTCTACCGTCCCGGTTCCGAGGGTTGCCCCCTTCCCGACGGGCTTGCCGACTACGCCCATGCCGTTGTCAGATATGACGAGCAGCAGATCCTCGGGGCCCTCGATGGGGCCATCAACACGATCAGCGACGGGGCTGGGAATACCCGCCCCAGCACGGTGGTGCGCCACAACTGCTGATGCGGTTGCACTCGTACGTGATCCGGCGCGACTTCGGGTTCGCCCCGAACCCGTTCCACGGCGTCTGCACCCTCGCCACCTGTAAGAAGCTGGTCCGTCGCCACGCGACCGTCGGCGACTGGGTCGTCGCTACCGGCTCCACCCAGTACCACCGGGCCGGGCACCTCGTCTGCGCCATGAAGGTCAGCGAGACGATGAACTTCGACGACTACTGGAACGACCCGAGGTTCCAGTTGAAGAAACCGGTGGTGAACGGCAGTCGGATGATGGGCTACGGCGACAACATCTATCACCACGATCCAGACGGCGATTGGGTCCAGGCCGACTCTCATCACAGCCTCGAGGACGGCGTCGCCAATCCCAAGAACCTCGACGACGACACTGAAACCGACCAGGTCCTCATCGCCGAGGAGTTCTGGTACTTCGGGTCCAGCGCACCCATGATCCCAACCCAGTTCCGCGGCCAGGGACCAGCAGACATCTGCGTCGGCCGGGGCCACAAGGTCAACTTCGCTGACGGCCTCGTCGACGAATTCCTCGCCTGGGTCCGCACCCTTCCCTCCGGCTGCCAAGGCCGACCCGACCGCTGGCCCCGCTGACGACTATCGGTCCGGTCCGTCGTGGAGAGACCATCCCAGTGCGATTGGGCACTCGGGTCAACTCTTCCTCGGCGTGGTCGTTGAGGAGGTCCGCGAGGCTCCCTCGACGGACGCTTGAGGACAAGGATGCCTCCGACGGCAGCGAGCTGCGCTGCGACGCGCTCCCCGAGCGCATCGTCCAGCTCGACCTCGCGGATCGCTCGCCCGGGCATGCGCTCGGTCACAAGGTAGCGCCAGCGCGGACCGGCATCCAAGAGTTCTCCGCTGGCGAGTAGTTCGCGCATCGCACGCTCGCCTGGCGCATCGTTCAGCGTCGAAGTTCGTACCGAAGAGCTTCACGACGACCTCGCCCACGCTGACGGTCGGGAACATGCCAATGCAAGGCGTCTCGATCACGTGCTGGGGCAGCGAGTGGGTCTCCAGCGCCCTGTTGGACATACGGGCTCCAGTGCTGCGGATCACCAAGGTGCTGGCCGTAGTGCGGCTGGTCGTCCCGAGGCCGAGCGAGTGACATCGCCGCAGTGTCGCGGCCCACACCTACCGTCCGCCCCCAAATTCCGGTTCCAGCAAATGCCAAATTAGTCCCGATCGGCGCGTCGGGAGCGGTGCCCGAGTGCGCTCACCCGTCGTCGTCACCGGGCGCAGCGCTCGTGCCGGAGTCGGGCGCTCGATTGGGGCGCCTTGCGGCAAGCGGTCCAGCCTCCTGGTCCATGAACGGAAGGCGCCTGTCCCCGCTACCGGGCGGTAGGGGATGTCCTCGAATCGATTCGCCGCGGGTCTGTGGCTCAGGGCTTACCCACATGGCACGATCGCGGTGTGGCGGACATCATCGGCAGGTCGTCGGGCGTTTGGGGAAGTTTGTTGAGTAGGAGGGCCTGTCCGTGCTCTACGCCCCACCGATCCGACGTTCGGGAACACGGAGAACCAGTCGTCGAGAGCTGGGATGCTGACGCCGTGAAGCGGGTTCGCCCCTGTGGTCGGCGTTGTGCCCCTCCGTGTCCGTGAAGGGTGAGACACTCGATCTCTCCGCGATCTGATCTGAGCAACCGGTGTCTCAACCGGGGCTGACACGCACCGTGCGGCCGCCGGGTGTCACACCCGAGTGGCAGTCTTGAGAGCAAGTCGAGACCAAGGGGGCCGAATGCCGAGCTACACCCGAGCTTCGATCGCACACCTCGCGCACGTGATGGAATCGAAGAGCAGCGATCCGACGAGACACAAGTGCTTCGTCTCATATCACAGCGCCGACGCTGACGAAGCGGCTGCCTTCCTCGAGTCCTTCGGTACTGAGTTCATTCCTCGCACGCTGGGGGTGACGGAGGACGACCCGTTCATCAATAGCGACGACGAGGACTACATCAAGGAACAGATCTCGACGAAGTACATGGCCGACTCGACGGTGACGATCCTCCTGGTCGGCAGGTGCACCTGGGCCCGGATGTTCGTCGATTGGGAGATAGGTGCGACTCTTCGGAATAGCCCCCTCAACAAGCGCAGTGGTCTGCTCGCGTACAAGCTTCCCTCAGCGGCTGACTCTCAGACGATCCCGTATCGGCTGAGTGACAACTACACGCATAACAAGCCCTCCGAGTCGTACGCTTCGTACCTCGTGTATCCCAGCTCAAAGTCGAGCGTCAGATCCAACATTGAGACAGCGTTCAAAGCCCGGGACAGCAAAGCGCATCTCATCGACAACAGCCTGGCCCTGTTCCGATCCAACCGGACCTGCCTATAGTGGACGAGGCCGACCTCCCAGCGCTCTACCGCGCAGCCGACAAGAAGGCGGCCGAGAGGCAGTCGGCCTTCCTCCGCTTTCAGACCATCGAACTGGTCGCCCTGGTAGGAGCCGCTGCCCTCGCGGAACCGAGCTGGGGAAACGGAGACCTCAACATCAGCGCGCTCGTCAGCGTGGTACTTCTCGTAGGCGCGATGGTGACGCGCTTGTACCTCGCCAGCACGAAGCCGGAGCAAGCCTGGTACGACGCACGAGCCGTCGCTGAGTCCACGAAGACGCTGGCATGGCAATTCGCCGTCGGCGGCGAAGCGTTCCCACTCGTCGATCCGGAGTCGAAGTCTCGCTTCCTCGCCCGGATCGGCGAACTTGCCGCGCGCTTTCCGGCGCTTGACATCCCAGCCGGCCCGGGACCAGATTCGCAGATAACGCCGAAAATGGCCTCGGTTCGTGACTCGCTCCTCTCGGAGCGTCGGAGGATCTACCGAGACGCACGCGTGCTCGATCAGCAGGACTGGTACTCACGTAAGGCGGACTTCAACCGAAAGCGGGCTAGATGGTGGGGCCGCGGGCTGCTGCTCGCAGAGGCGAGCGCCGCCGCCTTGGGCCTTCTTCGCGGAATTGGGCTGTTCGACGTGGACTGGTCGGGCCTCCTCGCTGCGCTCGCCGCTGCGGTCCTCGCATGGCGACAGACGAAGCAGTACGAGACACTCGCCGAGTCATACGCCGTGACAAGTCACGATGTCGCAGCACTCGCTTCGAAGCTCGATCTCTGCGCGACGGAATCGGACTGGGCGACTGCAGTGCATGACAGCGAGGCTGCCTTCAGCCGTGAGCACACGGTCTGGCTCGCTCGTCGCCAGGCCACTCCCGTGACCTAGAGCCCCGAGACCACGGCGGGGGCGGCACACGCACTCGCCGCCTCCCGTCAGGAGCACCGCCACTTGTGTGCCGGAGGCCGGAGACTGCGCCGCCGATAGTCTCGGGCCATGGTCGGGGTCTTCATCTCGAGCGCGCGTGGCTACATCGACCGTTACCGGAATACGGCCATCGAGGTGTGCCAACGGCTGGGTCTCACGCCCGTGGCGATGGAGGAGATGCGACCGGAAAGCTCGGCAGCACTCGACGTATGCCGCCGCATGATCGCCGGTGCGGAAGCCTTTGTCGCCATCGTCGGGTACGCCTTCGGATCGGTGCCGGGAGATGACGGCCTGTGCTTCACCGAGCTCGAGATCCGCCATGCAGCCGAGCTGGGCCTAGCCCTCCATGTCTTCATCGTCGATCCAAAGCAACCGTGGGACCCCTCCGAGGTGGGGTCAGCCGAGAGCACAGCGGTCGAGGAAATGAAGCAACGGCTCGCCGACACCCACACGACCCGGCCGTTCACCACTGTCGAGTCCTTCAGGGAGGACCTGCTCCTCACCCTCCTCGACTACGCGAGGCCGCTTCGAGACGAGCCCAGCGAACGGGCTCATGTTCGGCCGCCGACGCTGTCGGCGCACCCGCCGTACGTCATGCGGCAGACGTTCACCGGCCGCACGGCCGACCTCGCAGCGATCCTCGACTGGTCCGACTCCGACGACGCCGTCATGGTGATCGACGGAATCGGAGGGCTCGGGAAAAGTGCGTTGACCTGGACGTGGACGGAGCACGAGGCGCCCACGGCCATCGCGAGTCTGGCCGGGCGGTTCTGGTGGAGCTTCTACGAGGGGTCGGCGCAGATCAGCCGCTTCGTTCAGGACGCGTTGGGATACATCGTTGGCGATGAGCTCGATGACGTCGCGGCCGAGGAGCAGTTCGCTCGCCTGCTAGACGAGCTCCGACTGCGGCCGTATCTCCTGGTGCTGGACGGCTTCGAGCGCATGCTAAACGCCTACCATCGGGTTGATCCGTCGAAGCTGCGCGACGACGAGGTTGACACCAAAGCTCGCGGGCTCATCGACGCAGGCGCGGCCCACTTCCTCTCGTTGCTCGCGTCGTGCTCGCCGTCGAAAGTGCTCATTGGCACCCGTCTCATGCCGTCCGACCTGGAAGGCCCGTCCGGCTCGCCACTGCCGGGCGTCCGGCGCTACCGACTGCCCGACCTCGGTTCGGACGACGCTGCGCTGATTGTCAACCGCCTCGACGTCCGTGGGGAACGCCGATCGATCCGTGGCTTCTTCGAGCCGCTCGGCAACCACCCGCTTGTCATCGGCGTGGTGTGCGGCATGATCCGCGACTACCGCAAGGCCCCAGGTGACTTCGACGCCTGGCTTGCCGATCCAAGCGCCGGCGGCGCTTTCCATTTCGCTGAGTTGCCTCTGACCCAGAAGCACGCCCACGTACTCGAGGTCGCGCTCGATCGCCTGACGCCGGACCAGGAACAGCTCCTCGGCTGGTTGTCGGTGCTGTCAATGGCCGTCAGGTACGAGACCGTCGCCGCCATCAACCCGTTCGCGCCACCACGCCCGATCCGACCGAAGCGGTCGCTGGGCTTCCTTGATGAATGGCTGGCCAAAAACAGATCTGCGTTCGAAGGGCGCGAGTACGTGCCACCGTCGGAAGACGACGAGCAGACAGAAGAGGAACGCCACTACGAGGAGGAACTCGCTGACTGGGAAGCGTCGAATGAGGTAAGACTGGCGCCCGTCCGCCTCGATCGGGCTCTCGCCGATCTGGAGGACCGCGGCCTGTTGTGGTGGGACCGGCGAGCCAACACGTACGACGTGCACCCCGTCGTCCGGGCGTACGCACATGACCGACTCGATGACGAGCAACGCGTCGCCGCCAACAAGCGGGTCCGAGATCACTTCACCGCGCTCCCCCCCGAGGACGCCGACCGCGCGACCAGCGTGGAGGACCTCGAACGTTCCATCACCATCTTCCGGGCGACGCTCGGCGCCGGCGACGCTGCGCATGCCCGGAGGACGTTCAAGTCGCGAGGCCTGGATCGGCTCAACCAGCTCGGGGCGTATCCGACCGTCATTGAACTGCTCCACCCGGTCGTGGACCAGTCGTCCGACGACACACGCCTCCTACAGAACCTGGCCTATGCCCGGCAGCGCACCGGGTCGTTCGACGAGGCGATCGCACTCACTTCACGCCGTCTCAAAGTACATCTCCGTGGCAGAGGATCCCTTCGCAGCACGTGCCTCTACGTCCTTGAAACGATCGCGGTCTTGGCTGACTGCTACCGCCAGCACAATCAACTGGCACGAGCCACCAAGACCATGAACCTCGCCGCAGAACTGGACGACCTCTTCGAAGCGCCGCAGAGCCATGCCTATATGGAGGAGTGGGCCTTCATCCGGTCCAACACTGGAGATCTGGATGCCGCTAAGCAGGCAATCCGGAAACTTTTGGCCCGGGGTCCAAGCGGCGACTGCCGTAATCTTGCCATCCTCGAGTTGTCCATTGACTTCCGACAGGGAGTCGACATCACGTCGGCGCTGGCACATCTCGATGCAATGTCGCTTCCGTCCCCGGAAATGCGGCGGAATCTTTTGCATCTCCGAGCCGACCACGCCGTCGCATCCGGAGACTACGAGTCCGCCACGCAGTGGGCGTCGGAGCTTCTGCGCGAACGGCGAGCCAGTGGCATGCGCAGCGACGATGTCGTAGCCGGCCTGGCTTTGATTCGCATGAAGGCCGGCGCCGTGGATGAAGCAAGACAACTCATCGACCAGGTGACAGAACCGAGCGTCGCCTATGCCCGGGTTGCCTGGCAGCTAGATCGGGACGACGCACACGCACTCGCACTCGCTTCCTACGAGGATGCCTGGGGCGACGGTCCGCCTTTCGCCGCATCCGCTGAGCTCAAGGAGGCAACGGAGCTGCTCGAGGAGATGGACATCCCGCTGCCATCGCTCCCGACGACCGATCCAAACGCGATCACGATCCCCCACGAGCCTGAGCTCCGGGCATTCGTCGAGCGAATCG
>DASZDM010000326.1:0-2112 GCA_035942015.1 Acidimicrobiales bacterium
GATCAACACCGCTTTCGGCCAGGCTGGCGACGTCGTGGCCGTGGCCGAACTGGCCCTGATGCTCGAGCAGACGGCGGCCGATACCTACTTCGACGCCATCCCCGCCATTCAGAACGCTGATGCCCTGGCGCTGGCCGCCACCATCCAGCCCATCGACATGCAGCATTCGGCGATCCTCCGCTACGTGCTCGGGCAGTACCCGGTTCCCGAGACCTTCGCCAACGCGGAGAACTCCGCCGTCTAGACCTCCACCAGGGCCCGCCGGAAGGGTTCTTGTCTCACCCCCTCCTCATACTTGGCTCCATGTGGTTCTGGAGACGAAGTGACACGGTCGAGACGGCGAGAAAGGCGCAGGCGGGATGCCGCCGCACCCTGGTCGTGCACGCCGATGGCGTCCTTGCCTGCGCGGAAGCATCGTGCAGTACCGCCTTCGATTCGCACCAGTGGTGGGTTCCCTGCAGCGCACTCGAGTCCCCCTGCGGGTGCCTGGGGGACGAGTACCCCATTGAGTTGCTTTCGAGGGCGGCATGAGCCACCCGGGCGCGAACACCGGGGGGCACACCGCATACGACGCTGAGCCCGGACAGCTGGCCCTGCTCCAGATGGGCGCGCCGCCCTGGCGACTCGACCGCCGCACATGCGAGATCGGCCGCCTCGGGGTAGCCGCAGCTCGAGAGGCGCTGGAACGTGCCCGTGGCGCCGACCAATCGTCGAGACGCCCGGCGACGGCTGCCTGACCGCCTCGGCGCCGACCAGTTGCTAATCCCGACTCGGATAGGTCAGGATCAACCGCCCGGGCGAGCACGTGGCTTCATCCAAGCGACAGGAGAAACGAGAACGGCGTGCGCGTCACCGACGAGCTGTTGCAGGCCAACGAGGTCTACGCCTCGTCTAGCGCATGCTCGGGCTCCACGAAGTGACGTGACGCGGCGGCTGGCGCTGGTGTTGGCGCTCGCCCTCCTGGGCAGCGGCTGTGGTGCGGCTGGCCGCTCCGGTGCCGCCGAGCAGGCCGGTGCCGCCGAGGTGGTGCGGGTGGTCGACGGCGACACCATCGTGGTCAGCATCGCCGGTCGGGAGGAGAGCATTCGCCTCCTCGGGATCGATACTCCCGAGAGCGTCGACCCGAGCGCTCCCGTCGAGTGCTTCGGCAAGGAGGCATCCCGGCACACCGAAGCCCTCCTGCCACCGGACACCGACGTGCACCTGGTCCGCGACGTGGAAGCCCGGGACCGATATTCCCGATTGCTGGCGTACGTCTATCGCGCCGACGATGGCACCTTCGTCAATCTCCAGCTCCTGCGGGAGGGCTTCGCGGCCGTGCTCACCTTCCCGCCCAACGTCGCCCACGCCGACGACTTCAAGGCTGCAGCTGCACAGGCCAGGGCCGAGGGGCTCGGCCTGTGGTCGGCATGCTGAGGCCCGACATCAGCAGGTGGCAGACAGGCGACATCGAGAGCCGCCGGTACCGTTCTGTCGGTGATGACGCTGGCGGAAAGGCTCGGCTACCCCGACGACACCCGCCTGCTCATCGTCAACTGTGACGGCCTCGGATCAAGCCACGCCGCCAACGTCGGTTGCTTCCAATCCCTACGCGACGGTCTTGCCTCCAGTGCCAGGCTCATGGTGCCCTGCCCCTGGGCACGAGAAGCGGCAGGCCGGTATCGCGGTGAGGACGTCGGGGTTTCGCTCACCCTCAACGCCGAGTGGGACCTCTACCGCTGGGGACCTCTCACGCAGTCCCCGTCGCTGTTCGACGGCGATGGTGGCTTCCCTCGAAGCCGGGCGGAGCTGTGGGACCACGCCGACGTCGATGAGGTTCGGCGAGAATGCCGAACGCAGATCGAGCGGGCCATTCTCTGGGGCTTCGACGTCAGTCACCTCGGATCCCACCTGGCCACGCTGGCACTTCGTCCCGAGTTCTTCGGGGTGTACCTGGAGTTGGCGGTGGACTTCCAGCTGCCGATGACCTTGCCCGACGGGGCATCCGAGCGCTCCGTGGGATTTCCGTTCCGTCGCCTGGCCGCCGAAGAGGGGGTGGTGTCACCTGATCACGTCGTTCCCCACCGCGATGCCGGCGCTCGCAAGGCGCTGGAGCGGGCGCTGTTCGACCTC
>DASZDM010000327.1:0-7756 GCA_035942015.1 Acidimicrobiales bacterium
AAGTAGGCGTAGGCGTCGTGGTAGGTCACCAGGCGGCGCCGGTCTTCGGGAATGGTGGCGAACGCGGCCCGCATGGCGGCGTCCAGGTCGTTCACGACACCCTCGAAGGCCTCGAGGTTGTCGCGGTAGTACCAGGCGTTGGGCGGGTCGCGCCGGGCCAAATCCTCGGCCACGATCTCGGCGTAACGCACGGCCAGCGGGGGGTCGGTCCACAGGTGGGGGTTGGGTTTGCCGTCCTCCTCGGGGAACGAGAAGTCGAAGAGGTATTCCTCCTCGGCAATGGCACGGGTGCCCAACTCGACGATCTCCGCTCCGTCGGCCAGGTTGGCCTCGGCCAGCTCCGTGGTGGGCTCCTCGAGTTGGAGCCCGTTGAGGTACACCACGTCGACGGCGGACAGCAGCTCGGCCACGCTGGGGCGAGGTTGGAAGGTGTGGGAGTCGGTGCCCTCCGGAACGATGCCGGTGATGTCGGCCCGATCGCCGGCGATGTTGGCCACGATGCTGGTGAGTGGCGCCACGGTGGTGGCGATGGCGACCCGATTCGAGCCGTCGGCCCGGTCCTCGTCAGCCACCCCGCAGGAGGCGGCGAGGACCCCGATCAGGGAGGCGAGCCCCAGACGTCGCCACGCTCCCATGGCCCGACCATAGAACCGTCCGGACACTGCTGCAACCAGGTCGCAGCAAGACCTACCGCCCCAAAGCGGCCTCCTACGCCGTCAGCGGAGATCCGGCGCCGGCTACGAGGCGAACGGTGAAGCCGTCGTCGTCGGCGTCGAGAGTGACCCGCCGACACAGCTGGTGGGCGATCCACAAGCCGAAGCCGCCCTCACCGTCGGCCCGGGCGGTCGGGACCAGCCCGACGAAGGGATCGCTCGGACCGGGCCCGCGATCGTGGATGGTCACCACCATGCGGTCGGGACCCGCCCAGACCCGAACGGTGGTGGGGGCGCGACCGTAGAGGATGGAGTTGGTGACGACCTCGCTGACGGCCACGATGAGGTCGTCGACCTCGCCGGACGCCAGCGTCGTTCCTCGGCTCACCTCGGTGACGGCGTGTCGGGCGACTGCCGGGCTGGGTTGGGCCAGCTGGACGGTCGGGAGCCCGCCCTCAAGAGGATCGGGATCGGCTCGCGGTCGGTTGGCCAGGAATGCGGCCGGATCCTCGTAGCGATCGTTCTCGAGGTGGCAGCCATCCGCAGTGCTGATGAAGGGATGCGTCCGCTCCATATCGTCCACGACGTCGGGTGGGGTGGTGCGCAGGTCGTAGGCACACAGGCCCCAGAGCGGAAACGACTCGAAGGCGCGGTTGACGGCGGCCTCGTAGCGCGCCCGTTCGCCCCACGAGGCGTCGACGCCGGCATCGGGCATCTCGACGACGACTCGGATGCTCTCGGCGCCGGCGGCGACATGGCGGGCGTACAGCTCCTGATCCGCCTTTATGGTCGCCGCCGGACGGTCGTAGCGGGCGCTACGGGGCAGGAACGTGACGCCGGCGGGGACGGCCAGTTCCGATCGCATGAGTTCGGCATGCTCATCGCCCAGCGCGGCCAAGGTGGGTTCGCCGGCGGCCACTCCGTCGTCGAGGAACGGGGCGACGACGCTCAGGAACTCGTCGTCGGACGCGTAGAACACGGCGTCGTGGCAAAAGCCGGTCCCGGCGGTCAGCATGTCTCCCGTCATCTGATTTTCCTTACCCCCGGCGGACCGCAGACGACCACGGAATCGGCGGGGAGCGTCGCGCTGGTGCCGTCCACGACGATCCCGGGGTGCGATACGGCCAGGATGTCGGTCCCGGCGCCGGCACCCAGCTCGACCTTGACTTCGGCCTCACCGAGGTTGGCGGCGACCCGCAGCTCTCCTCGCTCGACCACCAGCCAGCCGGCCTGCTCGTCGTAGCGCACCGCCATTCGGTCCATGCGCCCGTCAGCCAGACCGGCGGTCGATCGGCGCAGCCGGATGAGGGTGCGATACCAGTCGAGTATCTCGGCATGGGTACCCTGGTGGGCTTCGTTCCAGTCGAGCTTGGAACGCTCGAAGGTGGAGGGGTCCTGCGGATCGGGCACCTGATCAGCCGACCAGCCGAAGGCGGCGAACTCCGCTCGACGTCCCTGACGCACCAGCCAACCGAGCTCGCGGTCCTCGTGGCTGGTGAAGTACTGGAAGGGCGCCGAGGCGGCCCATTCCTCGCCCTGGAAGATCATCGGAACGAACGGTGCCGTCAGGTACAGCGCCGCGCCGACCTTCAGTCGCCCGGTCGACAAGGTGTCGGAGATGCGATCGCCCACGGCCCGGTTGCCGACCTGGTCGTGGTTCTGCAGGTACCCGAGGAAGCGCCACCCGGCCAGGCCCGTCGGCGTACGACCATGGGTGCGGTTGCGGGTGGGCGACCAACGCCCGGCATAGACCCACGCCTGCTCGAGGGCGGCCGCCAAGTCGGCGAGCGAGCCGAAGTCGCCGTAGTACCCCTCGCCTTCGCCGGTCAGCACCGTGTGCAAGGCGTGGTGCAAGTCGTCGCTCCACTGGGCGTCGATGCCATAGCCGCCGCAGTCCGGCGTCCGCACCACCCGGGGGTCATTGAGATCGGACTCGGCGATCAGCCACAGCGGCCGGCCCTCGGTGGCCGCCAGCTCGGCGACCTCCGCGGCCATCTGTTCGAGGACGTGGGTGGCCGAGGTGTCCACGATGGCGTGCACGGCATCCAGGCGCAATCCGTCGAAGTGGTAGTCACGAAGCCAGGCGATGGCGTTGTCGATCACGAAGCGGCGCACATCGTCGCTTCCGGCCTGGTCGAAGTTCACCGCCTGACCCCAGGGGGTGGTGTAGAAGGAGGTGAAGTAGGGGCCGAAGCGCTCGAGGACATTCCCCTCGGGGCCCAGATGGTTGTAGACGACGTCGAGGACGACGCCGAGGCCTCGGCCGTGGCAGGCGTCGACCAGGCGTTTGAGGCCGTCGGGGCCCCCGTAGCCGTGGTGGGGGGCGTAGAGATCGACCCCGTCATAGCCCCAGTTGCGGCCCCCGGGGAACTGGGCGACGGGCATGATCTCCACCGCCGTGATCCCGAGATCGACCAGATGGTCGAGGCGGGTCACGGCACCGTCGAAGGTGCCCTCAGGGCTGAAGGTGCCGACGTGGAGTTCGTAGAGCACGGCGGAGGGGAGGTGGAATCCTCGCCAACCGGCGTCGCTCCAGGCGTAGGCGTCATGATCGACCACGCGTGAGAGCCCGTGCACGCCGTGGGGCTGGTGAGCGGAACGGGGGTCGGGGAGCGGGTCGGAACCGTCCAACCGGAAGCCGTAGTCACTTCCGGCCGGGGCCTCGGCGTCGGGCAGCTCCATCTCGAACCATCCCCGCCCGACGTCGACCAGCGCGACCCGACGGCCCGTGAGATCCACCTCGACCCGGTCGCTTCTCGGGGCCCACACCCGGAACGTCGTCATGTTGGTCAGCGCTGCCTTTCAGGTGCTCGGGCTTGTTCGGCTTCCAACAGGGCGACGGGAAACCTCCCCAGCAGCGAGCCGAGCGACACCAGCCCGCCGCTGACCGACTCACCGGTGAGCTCGTTGCGCCAGTGTCCGGACGGCAGCTCCACCCCGGTGTCGCCCCACCCGCCCCGCCGGTCCAGGCCCACGACCAGACGGGGAACGACGGTGGCCACCGCTCCTCCGCGCAGGAAGGCGATGACGTGGTCGGCGGCCTCTCCAATAGTGGCAAGTGCCTGGTAGTGCCCGGCCGGGCCGGCCCCGAACACCTGGGGATGACGCCGGCGCACGCCGAGGCCGATGCGGGTGACGTGGAGCTTGGGCAGGCCGCGGTCGCCACCCTCGAGGATCTTCTCCAAGGTGGCCCCCTCCAGTGCTGCCAGCAGACGGGACCGCTCGGCGAAGTCCACCGGACGGCGGTTGTCGGGGTCGACCAGGCTCAGGTCCCACACCTCGCTTCCCTGGTACAGGTCGGGCACACCGGGCGCCGTCAACTTCAGGAGCTGGGCGGCCATGGCGTTGACCCTTCCGGCCGGGACGAGCGGGGCGACGAAGGCCTCCAGGCCGGTGACGAAGGCGTCATCGGCCAGCACCCCCTCCACAAAGCTCCGTACGGCATCGTCGTAGGCCACATTCGGATCCGTCCAGCTGGTGTGGACCTTGGCTTCACGGGTGGCCTTCTCCACATAGGCAACGGCCCGCGCGACACTCACCGGCCAGGCTCCCACAAGGTTCTCGTAGAGCAACCACTCGAAGTTGCGATCGGGCCAGGACGAACCATCGGCCAGTGTGGTCCGGTAGCGCTCGTTGGCCGAGGACCAGCGCCGGACCGCCCTGGCGAAGTCACCGGGGATCTCCGAGAGCAGTGCGATACGGGCACGTACGTCCTCGCTGCGTTTGGTGTCATGGGTGGAGGAGGCCGACATGGCCAACGGCCAGTCCCGCTGGCGGGCGGCGAGGACCCGGTGCAGCTCGTGGGGCTCGAGTCCGAACCGGCCGGGGTCTCCCCCGACCTCGTTCAATGACACCAGGCGGTTGAAGGAATAGAACGCCGTGTCCTCGATCGCCTTGGCCATGACCGGGCCGGTCACCTGCTGGAAGCGAAGCAGCAGTGCCGATGCCGCGGGCCCCTCGAGGTCGCCCCGCAGCACCCGGGCCACCAGCTCGAAGAGCTCGGGATCGAGGTCGTCCCGACGGGCGGCGGCCGCGTCGATAGCGGAGGTCAGGTGGGCTTCGTCAGAGGCGGACACCGCTTCCCCAGGACGGACGTAGGTGCGATAGACGTCGAAGGCGGCGATGGTCTCGATGAGAACCTCATGCAGTTCGTGGCGGGTGAAGTCGCGGTAGCGCCGCGACGCCTCGCACACGGCCACGAAGAGGTGGGTCAGCCGGTTGAGGTCAGCGGCCAGGACCTCGCCCATCACCAGGCGCTTCTTGGCGTAGGCCACCTCGGCCCAGTCGGTCGACTCGCCGGTGAAGTCGGCGTAGTCGGCCGTCAACGGTGCCTCACCGGCGGGATCGACGAAGACCCCGCCCAGCTGGTTGAGGACGTCGTAGCCGGTGGTGCCGTCGACCGGCCAGGTGCGGGGAAGATTCTCGTCGCCCTCGAGGATCTTCTCGGCGACGATCCACGCCTCCGGAGCCGCGTCGCGCAGGCGGTTGAAGTAGGCCTCGGGGTCGCGCAATCCATCGGGGTGGTCGACGCGCAGACCGTCCACCACGCCGTTGGCCACCCAGCGGAGCACCAGGGCGTGGGTGTCGGCGAAGACCTGAGGGTCCTCCATGCGCAGGCCGGCGAGGGAGGTGATGTCGAAGAAGCGGCGATAGTCGAGCTCCCGGCCGGCGGTGCGCCAGTAGGCGAGACGGTAGTTCTGTCGCTCCAACAGGCTGTCGAGCAGGTCGGGGTCGGCGTTGATGCGGGACACGGCGGCGTCGAGGGTCGCCGCCACCTCCGGTCGTTCGGAACACAGCCGGACCAACGCCCGCTTGAGCACCTCCTTGTCACGATGGCGGTTCCGGGCGCTGAGGGCGTCGGTGGCGGTGGCCGGAGGCAGCGCGGTGAAGGCGGCGGCGAGGAACTCCAGCTCGTCGTCGTCGCCGGCTCCGGCGGCGGCCAGATCGGCGGCCGCCAGGGAAAGGGGAAGGCCGAACGTCGCCGGCGACACCGGGAAGCGGTGCTCGAAATAGCGGACGGCGAAGGTGCCTCCGTCGCGCTCGAGGACCAGGTCGCCCTTCTCCAGTACCCGTCCGTAGTGATCGCCTAGGACAGGGATCAAAACCATGTTGCGCAGCTTGGACTCCGGGCCCTCCCAGTCGACGTCGAAGTGGCCGGCCCACCGGCTCGACGGCCCGTTCTCCAACACGTCGTCCCACCAGGCGTTGCCGGTGGTGATGGCCATGTGGTTGGGCACGATGTCGAGCACCTGGCCGAGGCCGGCGGCTACGAAGGCGGCGCACATGCGGGCATGGGCTTGTGGTCCGCCCAGCTCGTCGTTGACCCGCGAGTGGTTGACGACGTCGTAGCCATGGGTGCTTCCCGGAGCAGCCTGCAGGATCGGTGAGGTGTAGACGTGCGTCACCCCCAGGGTGGCCAGATAGGGGGCCAGGGCGGCGGCATCGTCGAAGCCGAAGGACGGCTGCAGCTGCAGTCGGTACGTGGCCAGGGGAATCGTCCGCTCGTTCATCACTGAATCGGTCTGTACCCCAGAGGTTGCACCAGGATCGGCCGGGAGGGCTTCACCCCAGGCGGCGCAGCAGCACGAGCGACCGGGACATCACCGGAACGGCAGCTCCGGCCTTGTGCACCCATGCCGTGACGTCGAGGCCGAGTTCGGCGGGCAACTCGTCGGCAGTGTCGAGCACCACCTCCCAATGCTCACCCCAGGTGGGGGGCAGCACGAAGCTCACTGCGTCGAAGTGGGCGTTGAACAACACGATGAAGCTGTCGTCGACGACGTGCTCGCCCCTGGCGTCGGGCGAGGCCAAAGCCTGTCCGTTGAGGAACATGCCGAGCGTGGTGGCGCGCCCGTGCCAGTCCTCATCGGACATCTCCTCGCCGTCGGTGCGGAACCAGGCGATGTCGACCAGGCCCTTGCCGCGGATGAGGCGCCCCTGGAACCAGCGGCGCCGGCGGAACGCTTCGTGCTCCCGGCGAAAGTGAATGAGCCAGCGGGTGAACTGGAGCAGGTTCTCGTCGGAGCCGGCCCAGTCGTACCAGGAGACCTCGTTGTCCTGGCAGTAGGCGTTGTTGTTGCCCCCCTGGGACCGTCCCAGCTCGTCGCCGCCGAGCAGCATGGGCACGCCCTGGGACAAGAGGATGGTGGCCAGGAGATTTCGCTGCTGGCGCCGCCGCAGCTCGAGCACCTTGGGGTCGTCGGTCGGTCCCTCCACGCCGCAGTTCCACGACCGATTGTGGTTCTCGCCGTCGCGGTTGCCTTCACCGTTGGCCTCGTTGTGCTTGTCGTTGTAGGAGACCAGGTCGGCCAACGTGAAGCCGTCGTGGGCAGTGACGAAGTTGATGCTGGCCTTGGGTCGCCGGCCGTTGGACTCGTAGAGGTCGGGGCTGCCGGTGAGGCGATAGGCGACCTCACCGAGGCTCTCATGGCAACCCCGCCAGAAGTCGCGGACGGTGTCGCGGTACTTGCCGTTCCACTCCGACCACAGTGGGGGGAAGTTGCCCACCTGGTAGCCGCCCTCTCCCACATCCCACGGCTCGGCGATGAGCTTGACCTGGCTGACCACCGGGTCCTTCTGGATGAGGTCGAAAAAGGCTGACAACTTGTCCACGTCGTGCAGCTCCCGCGCCAGGGCCGCGGCCAGGTCGAAGCGAAAGCCGTCGACGTGCATCTCGGTTACCCAGTAGCGCAGGCTGTCCATGAGGAGCTGCAGCACGTGGGGATGGCGCATGTTCATCGTGTTGCCGGTACCGGTGTAGTCCATGTAATGGCGGCGGTCCTCGGGTATCAGGCGGTAGTAGGCGGCGTTGTCGATGCCCTTGAACGACAGCATGGGTCCGAGGTGGTTGCCTTCGCCGGTGTGGTTGTAGACCACGTCGAGGATCACCTCGATGCCGGCATCGTGGAGGCGCAGCACCATCTGCTTGAACTCCTGGACCTGCTGGCCGAGGGTGCCCGAGGAGCTGTAGGCGTGGTGGGGAGCGAGGTAGCCGATGGAGTTGTAGCCCCAGTAGTTGCTCAGGCCCTGTGCCACCAGGTGGGCGTCGTTGACGAACTCGTGCACCGGCAGGAGCTCCACGGCGGTCACGCCCAGGCTCTGGA
>DASZDM010000328.1:0-12290 GCA_035942015.1 Acidimicrobiales bacterium
GGTCCGCCGAGGTCACGTTTCTCGAAAGGTGCGATACTCGAGGCAGCGACATGAAGCCGGAAGGGAACACGGGACAACTGCCGACGCGAGACCGCCAGTCGATGACACCGGGCCGGTGACCGCCCCTGGCGCCGGCACGGATGTCGACGTGCTCGTCGTGGGCGCGGGCCTGGCCGGCCTGACCGCGGCCTCGGATCTGGTCGCGGCGGGTGTCGACGTTCTCGTCGTCGACGCCCGGCCCCGCGTGGGAGGCCGGATCATGACCGTCACCCCGGGCGAGGGCGGTGGCGGGTGGTTCGACCTGGGTGCCACCTGGCACTGGGCCGACCAGCCGCAGGTGCATCAGCTGGCTGAGGGTCTCGGCGTGGAGCCGTTCGCAGAACCCTTCACCGGCCATGCCCTGCACCAGCGGTCGCGTGACTCGCCTGCCGTGCCAGTGGAAATCCCGACGCCGGCGGCCGCCTTCCTACGCTTCACCGGTGGGACCGAGCAGGTGTGCCGTCGATTGGCCGACCTGCTGCCCGCGGGCAGCCTGGCGATGGGCCAGAAGGTGACCGGCGTGGGGGGCGACGCCGGCGGGTTGGTGGTCACCATGGAGGGCCCGGAGCAGTCGGTTCACCGGACGGCCGCTCGCGTCGTGCTTGCGGTTCCGCCGCGGCTCGTCCTCCAGGACATCGAGTTCGTGCCGGCGTTGCCGGAGCCCCTCGTACACGTCATGGAGGCCACGCCGACATGGATGAGCGACGCCATGAAATGCGTGGCCGTCTACGACGCCCCGTTCTGGCGGGGGGCGGGGTTGTCCGGATCGGCGTTCAGCGAGGTGGGACCGCTGCAGGAGGTGCACGACGGGTCGGTGCCGGGTGGACCTGGCGCCCTGTGGGGATTCGTGGCCCGGGACCCCGACTTCCGCGACCTGGCGCCGGCCGAGCGGGTGCCGCTCGTGGTCGAGCAACTGCGACGGCTGTTCGGGGCCGAGGCGGACGACCCGGTCCAGTACTTCGAGCGGGACTGGTCGGCGGATTCGTACACCTGCGAGCGCCTGCACCGTCACATCGCGCCGGAGCCCTTCGGCCATCGTTCGTTCTCCACCCCGCTGTGGGATGGGCGGCTGTCGTGGGCCGGGACCGAGACGGAGGCGGTCGGTGGCGGTCATATGGAGGGCGCCGTGCGGTCGGGACATCGGGCCGCCCGGCAGGTCGTGGCGTCGTTGCGCTGACGGTACCGTCGCCTCGGTGGCGAGGGTTGATCTGCGCAACCGGGCGAACACAGCCGGCGATTGGTTCGTCGACACGCGATGCATCGACTGCGGCACCTGCCGGGAGATCGCACCGGGGCTGTTCGGCGAGGATTCCGGATGCTCGGTGGTGCGGCGCCAGCCGGACGACGGGGAGGAGCGGGACGCCTGGCTGGCGGCCCAGGCCTGTCCCACCCTCTCCATCGGGTCGATCTCCCGGCGCGCCCGCCCCGGCCGGCTCTATCCCCGGGAAGTCCAGCCCGGGTCGGGAGTGTTCGACCTCGGCTACTGCTCGGAGGACAGCTTCGGTGCGTCGGCCTGGCTGGTCGTGCGCCCGGGCGGGAATGTGCTGGTGGATTCCCCGCGCTTCACCGAGGCGCTGGCCCGTCCCATCGCCGAGCTGGGCGGCGTGGACCACGTCGCCTTCACCCACCGCGACGACGTGGCCGATGGCCGCCGGTGGGCCGAGCGCTTCCGGGCACGGTCGTGGATCCACCACGACGACCGGTCGGCGGCGCCGTGGGCGACCGACCAGCTGACCGGAGAGGAGGAGCTCCAGCCGGGGTTCCGGGCCATCCCGGTGCCCGGGCACACGAAGGGCTCCGTGGTCTTCCTCCTCGACGGCCGATGGCTGTTCACCGGTGACTCGCTGGCATGGAGCCACGAGGCAGAGGACCTCACCGCCTTCCGCGGCGCGTGCTGGTACTCCTGGTCCGTGCAGGCGGAGTCGCTCGCCCGCCTGGCCGACGGCCACCGCTTCAGCGCCATCCTCCCGGGTCATGGTGGCCGGCACCTCGGCGATCCCGACGACCTCCACCACCGGCTCGTCCGCCTCGTCGAACGCATGCGGACCTGATCGCGCACCCGCCGCTGTCGCCGGGAGGCTCACATTCAGGCGAGTGCTGCGGCCAGTCGTGAGGCGTTCAGGTGGGCGATGGCCTCGATGGTGATCATGGGATTGACCCCCGAGGCGGTCGGAAACGTCGAGCCGTCACAGACGAAGACGCCCCGGGCGTCCCACGTCTCGCCCTCGGGGTTGCACGCCGAGTCGCGGGGCGAGGGCCCCATGCGGGCGGATCCCATGATGTGGAACGAGGTGAAGACGCACTGTCCCGCTCCCCAGCCGCAGCGGTCGGCTGCCTCAAGGAAGCCCTGGCGGCCTCGTCCTCGGCCTGGCTCGTAGGTGACCCAGTCCTTGTGGGCGGAGAAGATGGAGGTGGCCCCGGCCGCCTCGAGCACCCGGGCGGCCCCGTCCAGGCCGGTTCGAACGTGGCCGATGTCGAAGTCGTTGAGCCGGTAGTGGACCACCGGCTCGCCGTCCCGGCCGGTGCGCACCTCGCCCTCGCTGCTGTCCCGTAACAGCAGGCCGACGGGCACCAGATGGGCGAGCCGGCCCATGAGGTCCTCGTGCTGGCGGGCGCCTCTCCAAGGGGCGTAGATGGCCAGCGCGCTCGGGTGGAAGGGCGCCGACTCCAGCTTCATGCCGTAGCCGGCGTGGAGATCGGCCAGCTCGTCCGAGTAGACCGCCTGCATCACGCCTTCCCACGGGCGGACCTCCTCGTCGAACACGCCGGCCACGCCGGTCACCGGATGGAGCCGGAGATGGCGGCCGATGTTCCGGTTGCCGAGACCCGACCGTCGGAGCAGGGCAGGGGTGTGCACCGCGCCGGCCGCCACCACCACCGCCCGGGCCCGTACCTTCACCCGGTGGCCATCGCCGGTCCGGGCTTCCACGCCCCGGGCCCGACCGTGCTCGACGACCACCCGCTCGGCGCGCGTGCGCACCAGCATCCGCGCGCCCCGCCGCCACGCGTCGACCAGCCACGTCTTGGTGGTCGACTGCTTGGCGCCGGCCAGACAGCCGAACGGGCTGTAGCCGCACACCGCCTCGTCGCAGCCCCGCACGTTGCGGGGCATGAGGTCGACGTGCCACCCGAGCGACTCCAGCCCTCGCTTCATCACGTGCTCGCGTCGAGAGGGCCGGCTGTAATCGGTCGTGACGCCGAGGCGGTCCCACACTGCGTCCAAGCTGTTGGTGAAGTCGTCGGAGTCCAGGGCCCCGACGCCGTGCCTGGCCCACTCCGCCCGGATCTCGTCGGGGGTGCGGAAGGCGGTGCTGAAGTTCACCACGGTTCCACCGCCCAGACACGCCCCGGCGTAGAGCCCGACGCTCTGGTCTGCGGTGGCCAGGGCGGCGCCCCCCAGGTACAGCCGCAGATACCCGTCGAGCTCGCCGCCGTCGAAGTCCCCGTCGTCGACGTAGTCACCGGCTTCGATGACCACCACGTCGAGTCCGGCGTCGGCCAGCACGGCTGCGGCCGTCCCTCCGCCGGCGCCCGACCCGACCACGCACACGTCGCAGTCGAGGGTCGTCTCCCGGTCGACGGCAAGAGGTTGTATTTCCTTGGGAGCAGGGTCGGCGGTCCGCCCCGGAGGGCCTGGATAGCCCATCGACCCCCAGGCCGGGTTGCGTCCGTCGGCCGCCGGGAGCATGTAGGCGAGCGATGCCGTCGCCTTGCGCAGTGCCTGGAAGGCGGTCCGACGCTGGGGCAGGCGACTGTCGCACCACGACAGCAACACACGCTCACGATCCTCCTGCGGCAGGTCACCGAAGCGACGGAAGCCACCGCCGGCGGCCATGGTGAGCAGCCGGGTGTCCCAGAGCGAGAGGAGCTCCTGGAGCTGTCGCCTCTCGGCAGCCCGGAGGTTCGTGGCGGCGAGCGTGAGGAAGGCGTCGGCAACGCCGAGGTGGCTGGCCGACGGACGCCCGTCGGTACCGGGCACGAACGTGTCGCAGATGTCGGCCAACGCCTCCCGCACCCGGCTGCGAGACGTCCAGCTCATGGCCAGATCATCGCACCCGGTCGCCCGCCCGTGGTCAGGACGCCGGGCCAGGGGTTCCGCCGCCCGCCACCCGGTCGCCCACCATCAGGCGGGACGGCCCGTCCGGACCCTTCACCATTCCGACAAACCGGAAGCCGGCCTTTTCCAGGGCCCGCCAGGACGCGATGTTCCCACCGTGCGGCGCGGCACACGCCTGCGTCCATGTCGGATGGAGGGCGAAGACCACCTCGGCGACGAAGGTACGGATGATGGCGGATCCGAGGCCCCGACCTCTGTCCGACGGATCCCCGAGGAGGTAGTCGATCCCGGCCGCCGTGGGGTCGACGCCGAGCGACCACCACTCCGTCGCCTCCTCCGGGCTGTCGACGGTGGCATAGCACTGGATCCAACCGACGTCACGGCCGTCGACCGAGGCCATCCAGTGCTCGGTGGAGTCGCTGGAGGAGCCGTAGTCCCGCACGACCGCCTCCCACGACACGTCGTCGCCCTCCCACCACCGCACCACACCGGGCTCGTTGAGCCACCGGTGCAGCAGCGGCAGGTCGTCGTCGACCAGGCGGCGAAAGCTCACCTCCACGCCAAGAGCATCGCATCAGCCGGCCGGGCCTCGGGCGGTCGGGCATTCCACCGGTCGGCGTCGCTCCTACGATCACCGGTGATGACGGCGCTTCATGAGCTCGCCCTGCTCAGGCTGGTGGCACAACGCATCGCCGGTCCAGGCTTCGCCACGGCGACCGATGCCGTTCGATGGATGACCGCCGTCCAGGCCCAGGACCACAACGGCGTGCTCACCTCGGTCGCCCTGCGTACGGCGTCACGCAGCCGCGAGGGCGCCGAGCATGCGCTCGACGCCGGGGAGGTGGTCAAGTCCTGGCCGATGCGAGGCACCCTCCATCTCGTGGTGGCCGAGGACCTCCCGTGGATGCTCGATCTCCTGGCCCCGCGTGTGGTGGCCGGGGCCGCCGCCCGCCGAGCTCACCTCGACCTGGACATCGCCGACCTGGAACACGCCCGGGACGTGGCCGTGGAAGCGCTCCTGGGTGGCGGTCGGCTGATGCGTGAGGAGCTGCTCGCCGTGTGGGACCAGGCCGGGCTGACCACCGCCGGCCAGCGTGGCTATCACATGCTCTGGCACCTGGCTCAGACCGGAACCCTGTGCTTCGGCCCCCTACGAAATGGCCTCCAGCAGATCGTGCTGGTCGACGAGTGGATCCTGCGCCCACGTCGATTTGAGCGCCAGGAGGCGCTGGGCGAGTTGGCTCTGCGCTACTTCCGCAGCCACGGCCCGGCCACCGTCAAAGACCTCATGCGCTGGGCCCACCTCGTCGCGGCCGACGCCCGCGCCGGGCTGGCCCTGGCCCGGCCGCATCTGTTTTCAGTCGATGTCGACGGTGTCGAGCACTTCATGGATCCGGACACTCCTGCGCTGCTGGAGTGCTGTCGCCATGAGGCCCGAGGTGTCGTGCTGCTCCCCGGCTTCGATGAGTTCGTGCTCGGCTACCAGGATCGACGCTGCGCCCTGAGCCCCGAGCTGGCCGATCGCATCGTGCCGGGCGGCAACGGCGTCTTCAAGGCGACGGTGGTCTGCGACGGTCAGATCGTCGGGACGTGGAAGCATGCCGGTCGCGGCGCCAAGCGGACCATGGAGGCAACGCCGTTCACCTCCTTTCCCGACGACGTGGCCAAGGAAATCGCCCAGGCGTACGCCGTCCTGCCATAGGGCTGCCGCGCAGCGAGCCCCGGAGTAGCGCCGGCCGGTAAACTGGGACGCATGGAGAAGACACAGCTGAGCGAGCAGTGTGATGTCTGTGGGGGAGACGTCGCTCCGGAAGAGGTTGTTCGGGCCGAGTTGACGGTCGGAGGGATGATGTGCCCGACGGCCATGGTCTTCCACCCGGCGTGCCATGAGGTGGCCTCTTCGATGTGGCAGCCCGACCCCGAGTCGTACTGCACCGTCGACGACAGGTTTCCCGAGACGGGGCAGTGGGGCCGGGCCGAGCCTCCCAGCTGAGTCCCGAGACGCCGACGGCCGTGACCGTGACCAGCATCCGCTCGGCTGACGATCCTGTCATCGCCTGGCGTTACTGGCAGGTGGCCGCCGGCACCACGGTGCTGAGCTCCGTGACCTACAAGCGCTGGGTGTGGGAGCCGGGGCAACCCCTTCGAGCTGTGTGCGTGGGCACCGGTCATGCCGCACCGGCGCAACGCTGCGCCTGCGGCATACACGGTTCCATGGACCTGACGTCGCTGCGCGACCACGGTCTCTGTCTCGCCCCCGCCACCCCTCTGGTGATGGGCACCGTCGCACTGTGGGGCAAGATCGTCCCCGACCAGCGAAGCTGGCGGGGGGAGTTCGCCTATCCGACCGAGCTGTCGGTGGTGCGGGAGTCTGTGGCCGAAGGCGCCTTGGCGGCGCTGCTCGATGGGCTCGCCGACTATGCGGTCGCCGTCGGGACCACCGCGTTGGAACAAGCGGTGGGCGACATCTCCGCGGCAGTCCTCGCCAACCAGGCCATGTCGGCCGCGACACGGCTCGGACACTGACCCGGGTTCAGCCCCCGGCACCGCTCCTTCGTTGCTCGTCGGCTTCGAACGCGGCCAGCACTCGCTTGGGCGCCACCAGCCTCCAGGAATCGGTGAGGAGCTCTCGGAGTTCCTCCACGTCCGTTTCGGCGAAGCGGACGAGCACGGCGGGGTACCCGTCGTAGTGGGGGGTGGTGAAGAACTTCGTCGCATCGGAAGCCAGGAGCTCCTCTTTGTCCTCGACGCTGGCGACGAAGACCACGATGCTCTCGCCGTCACCTCGTATTCGGGTGAAGGACTTGCGCTTGGTGCGGAACGACGGAGTGCCTTCGTAGGAAGGGCGTTCGCTCGTCTCGGGAAGTGAGAGAGCGATCTGCCGCACATCCTCTTCCGTGGCCATGGGCTACCGATGACTTGTCGGCAGCGACGGTACCGGCAGGCTTGTCTCGCTGACCCGGTCCCGTCCGATCCTGCGGATGCCGGGCAGCGCGGCGATCGGGTCGGACAGGCGGGTCACGATCGGCCCGAGGATGGCCAGGAAGATGACGTACGTGGCCGACAGCGCACCGAGGCCCGGTTCGAGCCCGACACCGAGTGTGGCGATCACGATCGAGAACTCGCCCCGTGCGATGAGCGCCGAACCGGCACGGAGGCGGCCCCGCCGGGCGATGCCGGCCTGCTTGGCCGCCCACCACCCCGTCACGACCTTGGTCACGGCGGTGACCAGGGCCAGCCCACCGGCGAGCAGCGCGACATCGGGGATGAGTGAGGGGTCAACCTGCAAGCCGAAGAAGACGAAGAACACCGCCGCGAAGAGGTTCCGAAGGGGCAGTAGCAGGGCCCGTCCAGCCGACGCTGCCTCCCCCGACAGTGCGACGCCGACCAGGAAGGCACCCACCGCGGCCGACAGCTGGATGCGCTCGGCCAGGCCGGCCACCACCAGGGTGATGCCGAACAGGCTGAGCAACAGCACCTCGCTCGAGCCGCTGAACACCAGACTGCTCAACCGTTCGCCGTACCGCACCGCCGTCAGCAAGAGGACGATGGCTGCGCCGGCGGCCACGGCGACCGTGATGACCGTTGCCGTCGCCGAACCGCCGAAGAGGAGGCTGGCCACGATGGGCAGGTACAGCACCATCACCAGGTCCTCGATGACCAACAGGGTCAGCACGGTGGGTGTCTCACGGTTGCCGACACGATTGAGGTCGGCGAGGAGCTTGGCCACCACGCCCGAGGACGAGATGTAGGTGACGCCACCCAGCATGGCGGCCGCGAGCGGATCCCACCCGAGGAGAAGGCCCAACGCCAGTCCGGGAGCGAAGTTCAGCACCAGATCGACACCACCGGCAGGTGCTGATCGGCGCAGGTTCCGCACCAGCTCCTCAGCCGAGTACTCGAGCCCGAGCATCAACAGCATCAGGATCACACCGATCTCGGCGCCGACCTCGATGAACCCCTCGGCCGCTCCCAGATCGGCGAGTCCTCCTGTGCCGAAGGCCAGACCGCCGATCAGGTAGAACGGAATCGGCGTGAGGCCGATGCGCCGGGCGATCCGGGCCACGACGGCGAGGCCGAGGATGATGGCACCGAGCTCCAGCAACAGGCCGCCGGCGTCGGCTCCGCTACTTGCTGCTGAGAGGACCGGTTGCATCGAAGAGCGCCGTGAGTTTTGTGACCGCCGCCGGATCTCCCACGATCACGGCGGTGTCTGCCGCCATGATGACGTCGTCGGCACCTGGGCTGGGAATGGCCTCTCCATCGCGGATCAACGCCAGGATGCTGGCACCGGTGCGGGTCCGCACCTGGGAGTCAGCCAGCGTCTGACCGGCCAGCGGGGACGCAGGACTGACGGTCACCCATTCGATGAGCAGGCCGTGCAGTTGGTGGGCCAGCGCGTCGAGGCGCTCCACGATGCGGCTGCCGCCCAGCAGCTCAGCCAACGTCTGTGCCTCGTCGGTGGTCAACTCGACCGACGCCGCGGCCGCATCAGGATCCTCCTGCCCGTAGATCACCAGGTCTCGCCGGCCCGTCTGGTGGGAGATGACGGCCACGCCGCGCCGGGAGCGGGTAACCATGTCCCACCGGGCCCCGAGGCCCGGCATCGGTGTCTCGGTCAGCTCCGTCATCAGGAATCGTCCCCTTCCACTCCGTCGTGACCCGAACGGCCATTGTGGCTCGTGGATCGACTGCCCGGGCCCGGCGGTGTTCTGAATGGCTGAGTCGGGAAGGGCAGGGTCATGGCGACTACACGAGGCAACACCGACCGGGCGGAGGAAGCGAGGGGCTCTCGGGGGCACCGTGCGCGCGGGGGCTCTGCGGAGGCCCCCACGCAGATCCCCGTCGCTGGCTGGAAGGACATCCTTCAGCGCACCAAGGACGAGGTGAAGAGCGACAACGTCTCCATCCTCGCCGGCGGGGTCGCGTTCTACTGGATGCTGTCGCTGTTCCCCTTCGCCATCGCCGCGCTGTCGGTGTACGGGCTGGTGGCGAACCCCGACGACGTCACCCGACTGGTGCGCCAGGTGGAGGGCACCGTTCCCGACTCCGTGGCCGGACTTCTCAACGATCAGCTCAGCTCCATCGCCGGGAGCTCCGGCGGGAGCCTGACGCTGGGGCTCATCGGTTCGGTGCTCTTCGCCCTGTGGAGCGCATCAAAGGGAGCGGGCGCCCTCATCAAGGCCACCAACGTCGCCTTCGACGAGGAGGAGACCCGGGGCTTCGTGCGGTTGCGCATCCTGGCACTGGCCCTGACCGTTGCGTTCCTGGTGGTGATGATGCTCTCGATCGCCTTCATCGCCGTTGTCCCCAACATCCTGGAGGGCACCCCGTTCGACACCGTCTTCTCCGTGCTGCGTTGGCCGGCCCTCGCCGCGGTCGCCACGGTCGGGCTTGCCTCGCTCTACCGCTATGCCCCCGACCGTGACGAACCAAGGTGGCAGTGGGTGAGCCTGGGCGCGGTGTTGGCCACGGTCCTGTGGTTGATCGGGTCTTCGCTGTTCTCGCTCTACGCCAACAACTTCGCCAGCTTCAACGAAACCTACGGCAGTTTGAGCGCGGTGATCGTGCTGCTCCTGTGGCTCAACCTCACTGCCTTCGTCGTTCTGGTCGGAGCCGAGATCAATGCCGAGACCGAGCATCAGACTCTTCGGGACTCCACCGAGGGCTCCGAGCAGCCACTGGGCCAGCGAGGTGCGTATGCGGCAGACACTGTCGGGGAACGGGTGGCGGCCGAATGACAGTCACCGTGCGTTCATCGGGCGTCAGTCGCGGTGACCACCACGACGCCCTTCATCCCGTAGCCGAGGTGGCCGGGTAGGTGGCAAGCGAAGAGGACGGTGCCCGGCTCGTCGAAGGAGTAGGTCGTCAGTCCGGTCTCATGGGGTCCGACCGACATCTCCCCGGGGACCGGCGAGTGGAGCGCCTCTATCCCCGTGATGTGGCGGCGGTGAACCTCGTCGTCGCCGATGATCAGCTCATGGGCGATGGGATCGGTGTTGCGGACCTGGAAGCGCACGGTCGTGCCCGGCCGAACCCAGAGACGGTCGAAGCTGAACCGGCTGTGCTCTATGCCCAGTTGGACCGACACCTCGCCTGGTCCGAGCACGTCCGCTCCAGCCGGTGGGCTGCCGACATCGAGGGCGTAGCCGGCGACGCCGCCGGTGACGGCGACGGCCACCACGATCGGTACAAGGACCCGCCATCTCATATCGCGAGCTCCTCGGGCCGCACCGCTCGACGCCGCCATACCATCACGGCGATGCCCATGCCGAGGGCGATGGAGGTGCCGACGCCGGCGCCCACGGGCCACAGAGCCCCACCCTGTCCGTCGACGATCTGCCCGGCGTCGCCAAGACCCTCGATGCCGGCATCAACGGCCGAGGGAGGGCGTCCGTCGGTGGTCGAGATGGCGAGGTCGTAGTCCAGGTCACCGGCCGGAGCCTCGAGCTGCAGGTAGCTGAGCCACATTCCCCCGGGCACCCACTCCATGCCCCGATCCGACCGCAGATCAGCGAGTAGCGGCTTCGACGCCGCCTCGCTGCGTTGGAGCGTGAGCCCCGGGCCTCCCGGGAGCAGGTCCGGCCTGTCGTCGGTGAGGAGGAAGACGTCGGCTTCGACCACCTGGTCGGCACCCAGGCCGAGACCGAGGATCCGCAGGGGAACCCAGGGCTCGTCGGTCGGAATGGTCAGCATGATCGGCGTGCCGTCGCCACTCGTCTGGCCCAGTTCGGCAGCGCGCGAGGCGTCGAACTTCGCGGCCATGAAGATGGGGCTCCTCTCGGCGTAGAAGTCGAGGACCTCGGGTGCGTCTGGTGTCAGCGAGAACCCGTTGGCCACCGCCCATTCACCCACCTCGTCACCTCCTCCCTCGAGGACCGTGATGTCGAGGGCGTCGATCTCCGTCTCGAGCAGCACCCGGGCGCCTGCGGCAGCCGTCGCCTGGGCGGACGCGTCCACGAACGCCTCCGGTTGTGCCGGCGCCACCTCTCGGGCGAGTCGTTGCAAGGTCCAGTCACCACCTCGCTCCACCTCCGTGGGAACGGCCGGCAACGGAACGATGGAACCGAGCTCCTCGCCCTCGCCGCTGAACTCGAACGACGTCACGTAACGCTGCACACCCTCATGGAAAGCGGCCAGCGTGGTGGTCTTCACCAGTTGAATCGAGCCGTTGCTGCCCACCAGCCCACCGCAGGCCCACGCCGGCGGGCCGGTCCCGAAAAGGATGACAGTGACGACGATAAGGGACACAACGACTCGGTACGGTGACATCGGGCGCCTCTCGGTTGGCGAACAGACACCAGATCCGACGACCGGAGAGGCCGCCTGGTTCCCCAGAACCGACCGTTGTCGCCGCTGGGCTACGCCCCTGGTATTCGAGAGAGCCCTGGCGACACGCCTGGTGGACGGCCCGCAGCCGGGCCCAGTGCGGCACCGTACTCACGCCCATTCAGCCCGGATACTCCATAAACGGCGGGGTACGGGCGGTCCCGATTCCCGTCAACTCGATGGTCCTTCGGGGCGAGGAGCCCGTCGTCGTACACTGTGTTGGGGGTCCTCGGGGCGTGCTCGACTCTGTTGGCGTCGGCGGCTTGGCGCACGGCAAGCTCTTCAGTGCCGTGCCAGGGTGTCGTGAAAACGCTTCCCTCTTCGAATGAACTGCGAGACGTAGGGAGGGCGGGGTGCTGACCACGATGCTCGCAAGGAAGGAGCTGCAATGACGGGTACGCCCCTGAGCGAGCGGTTGCGAGACGCCGTTGAGCGCAACGATGTCGATGCCTTCGTCGAGTGTTTCCACGAGGATTACCGAAGTCAGCAGCCGCCCACCCGAACCGCGGGTTCGGGGGTTCGGGGCAGGTGCGGAAGAACTGGTCGGCGATCATGCAGGACGTACCCGACGTCCGTTTCGAGGTCCTACGGCGTGCCTACGAAGGCGACACCGAGTGGGTGGAGTGCAGGATTCAGGGGACCCGGTCGGACGGGTCCACCCTCGACCTGCGCGGCGTGATCATCCAGGGCATCGACGATGGACGGATCACATGGGCGCGGCTCTACCTGGAGAACGTGGAACAGCAAGGGGCTGACATCGACGAAGCAGTTGCTGCCATGACAGGCAGGCACCCGCGTTCCGGCTGAGCGCCAGGCGGCACCATGAGACCGGCCCGGCTGGTGCCGCGGCCCTGTCCGGGATGGC
>DASZDM010000329.1:0-9237 GCA_035942015.1 Acidimicrobiales bacterium
CCGTCGACGGGTGGTTGCGCCTCGACGAGTTGGCCGTGGGCACCCGAGTCGCCGTTCCCCGGCGCGTGCCTGCCCCTCGCCAGCGGTGCGGGTGGGACGCCGAAGAGGTCCACCACGCAGCGCGGCACGTAGTCGAGGGGATCGAGCACCTGCCCAGCGACTGCCCGTTGGTGCCCCGGGCGATCTTCTCCTTGCCTGACGACGCCCTGGTGGCGTTCCTGGGCGCCCTGTGGCCCAACCTCGATGGGGTGAGCCACCACGGACACCGCCCCCGCCTGCACTGCGTCTCAGCCAGCACCCGCCTGGTCGACGACGTGCAGACCCTGCTGCTGCGCCTGGAGGTTCACAGTCGCGTCGTACGACTCGGGCCCGGCGCTGGGGCCGGGCGAGCCCGACTCAGCATCGAGGGTGAGGAGAGCCAACGGCGATTCGTCGAGCTCATGGCCGATGGTGCCGCTGCGGGTGACGAGGCCGGGCGCACTTTCCCTCGCTTGTCGGGCGAGATCCCGGTTGACGCGCTGGCGTTGGCCGGTCGTCGCTCGGGGCACCGTTTGGGCGTACCCAGCCGCTACCGCCTGGCCCAAGTGGCGGCTGCCCTTGACGATGCCGCCCTCGACCGGAGGGCCCGGGCCGATGTCCGCTGGGATCCGGTCGTAGCCATCGACGCGCTGGGCGAACAGCCCGTCTACGACGCCACCGTGGCCGAGACCCACAACTTCGTGGCGAACGGGATCGTGGTGGAGAACAGCCTCGAACAGGACGCCGACGTGGTTGTGTTCTTTTACCGCGACGAGCTCTACCATCCCGAATCTCCCGACCGAGGCACGGCTGAGGTGCTGGTGGCCAAGCACCGCTCCGGCCCCACGGGTATGGATCGCCTCGCCTTCCTCGACCACTACACCCGCTTCGCCAACATGGCCAAGGGGATCTGAGTTGCTGTCCCTGGCCACCGGGCCCCCGGCGCCGGGGGCCACCGGATCGGCCGGGCGGAGTGACGCAGGGTGGCGGCATGGCGGCGAGGAGAGCTAGTCCTATAATGTCAAGACCATATGCGTCGCCGCCATTGCCTTTCGGGGCTCCTGATGCTTTCCATGGTGTTGGTCGGATGCAACGGCGGCGAGAGCGGCTTCCTATCCCGGGCCCCGGAGGAGTCGCGAGCGGAGGTGCAGGGCGGACCGTTCTGCGGCCCGTTCGAGGACCTCAGCGATGCCCGGCTCGACCTCATCATCCGGGCCACATCGAACCTCGACGTCGAGCCCGTCATCGAGGACATCCGGCGGCTCCAAGAGGAGCTGGCCGCCGAGGCGCCGGCCGAGCTACGTGACCAGGTTGCCCTCACCAACCGCGTCTACGGCAACTACCTCACCGTCCTGGAGGCCGAGGGGTACGGCAAGGCGCCCATGGACACCATTACCTCCGACGAGTACAACGAGGCCGAACTGGCCCAGCTGTCGTTCTGCTTCCAGAACCCCGGGCGCTGAACGTGCTCGGCGACAACATCCTGGCCCAGCTCGTCTTGGCCCTGGGTGCGGCGCTGGCCCTTGGCAGCGCCCTGGCCCTGATCCGGCCTCCGGCGCAGCGCCGCAACGAGGATGACCTCGCCCGCGCCCCCGTCGCCCGGAGCGTGGTCATGATCGTGGTCGGCCTGTTCGCCGCCCTCTGGGCCGTCGTCACCCTCGCCACCGCCTGAGGCGGCCACAGCGGGAGACCGCTATTTGGAGAGGATGACCCGGCCACAGGCCGAACAGACCCACACGGTGTCGCGCAGGCTGTCCTGCCAGCCCGCCGGCAGATGCTGCACGCTCCGGCAGGTGCGGCACGTCAACTCGTTGGTAATCAGGGCCTGGGCCATGCCGAACACCACCCGCTCCGACCTTCCCTTGGCCACCGCTCGGGCCTGACCGCTGGGGATCGTCCTGGCCGCCTGGGTGCGGCTGGCCTGCGCGGCCCGGGCCTGGGCCGTGTGCTGGCGGGATGCCTGGGCGGCACGCCGGCGGGCCACGGCGGCGGCGTTGGGATCGGGAGCCTCGGCCCAGGAGGGAATCGTGCTGTCGGGGGTGGAGCCCAACAAGCCGCCCTTCTTCAGCTGGACGAAGGCCTGGTTGACCTCGCGCATGCGCTGCTCGGCCTGGAGGCGAACGGCCGGCGGGCTGTCGAGGTGGCGGTCCGGGTGGTAGGCCTGGGCCTTGGCCCGGTAGGCGGCGGTGACCTCGACCATGCTGGCCAGGCGTGACACGCCGAGGACGGCGAACGGGTCGGGGCCCTCAGAGGGAGGCGGACGCTTCGCCACGGTGCAACGCTAGGCCGTTCGCGCCCGCTTCTGGGTCCGGCGTCGTTCGGTACCTACCAACACCACCTTGCGCAGGCGCACCGCTTCGGGCGTGACTTCCACGCACTCGTCCTCCGAGATGAACTCGAGCGCCTGTTCCAGCGAGACGGGGCGGGCCGGCGACAGCCGAACCAACACGTCGGCGGTCGAGGACCGGATGTTGTTGAGCTTCTTCTCCTTGACCGGATTCACGTCCATGTCGTCGCCCCGGGCGCTCTCTCCGACGATCATCCCCTCGTAGACCTCGACGCCGGGCCCGACGATCATCTCGCCCCGGTCCTGGAGGTTCATGAGGGCGAAGGTGGTGGTGGGACCTCGCCGGTCGGCCACGATGCTGCCGTTGGTCCGGGTGCGAATTGGCCCGTGCCAGGGCTCGTACCCCTCGAAGACGTGGTGGGGGATGCCTGTGCCGCGAGTCTCGGTGAGGAACTCGGTGCGAAAGCCGATGAGCCCACGAGCCGGCACCAGGTACTCCATGCGCACCCACCCGGTGCCGTGGTTCACCAGCTGCTCCAGGCGGCCCTTTCGGGTGGCCAGAAGCTTGGTCACCACTCCCAGGTGCTCCTCAGGCACGTGCACGCTCAGACGCTCGACCGGTTCGTAGAGCTTTCCGTCGATCTCCCGGGTGACGACCTGGGGCTTGCCCACGGTGAGCTCGAAGCCCTCCCGGCGCATGGTCTCCACCAGCACCGCGAGTTGGAGCTCACCTCGGCCGTGCACCTCCCACGTGTCGGGTCGCTCGGTCGGGCACACCCGCAGCGACACGTTGCCGATGAGCTCGGTGTCGAGGCGGGCCTTGATCATGCGGGCCGTCAGCTTGGTGCCGTCCTGGCCGGCCAGCGGCGAGCTGTTGACCCCGATGGTCATCGACAAGCTGGGCTCGTCGATGGCGATGACCGGCAGGGGCCGGGGATCGGCGGCGTCTGCCAGGGTCTCGCCGATGGTGACGTCGGCCAGGCCGGCCACGGCGATGATCTCTCCCGGTCCCGCCTCCTCGGCAGCCACCCGTTCGAGGCCCTCGGTCACGAACAGCTCACTCAGCTTGACCGGTTCGATGTCGCCGTCGGCCCGGCACCACGCCACCGTCTGGCCCCGGCGGATGGTGCCCTGGCGTACCCGGCACAGGGCCAGGCGGCCGAGGTACGGGGAGCGGTCGAGGTTGGTGACGAGCGCCTGGAGGGGATGGCCCTCGTCGTAGGTGGGGGCGGGGATGTGCTCCACGAGCAGCTCGAACAGGGGCTTCAGGTTGACTCCGTCGATCTCGGGATCGGTCGTCGCCCAGCCGTCCTTGGCGTTGCAGTAGATGATGGGGAACTCGATCTGGTCGGCTTCGGCGTCGAGATCCAGGAACAGCTCGTACACCTCGTCGACCACCTCGGCGACCCGGGCGTCGGGCCGGTCGACCTTGTTCACAATCAAGATGACCGGGAGGCGCGACTCCAGGGCCTTGCGCAGCACGAAGCGGGTCTGGGGCTGGGGACCCTCGGCGGCGTCCACCAACAACAACACCCCGTCCACCATGACCAGGGCACGCTCCACCTCGCCTCCGAAGTCGGCGTGGCCGGGTGTATCGACGATGTTGAGCTTGGTCTCGCCGTAGCGCACCGAGGTGTTCTTGGCCAGGATGGTGATGCCCTTCTCCCGCTCCAGGTCGGTGGAGTCCATCACCCGAGTGTTCACTTCCTGGTTTGCCCGGAAAATGCCCGACTGCCAGAGCATGGCGTCGACCAACGTGGTCTTGCCGTGGTCGACGTGGGCGATGATGGCGACGTTGCGCAGATCGTGGCGCGCTGGCATGGGAACCTTCCGGGAGCAAGAGGGAGAGACCGCCGGCCGGAGGCTGCGACGGCTCCGTCCATCCTACCGCCGGACGGCCGCACTGACGCCGGCCGGCCACCCCGTCACGAGCGGAGGAGCTTGATCACCGCCTCCGTGTCGGAGAGGTCGTCGAGCACGGCATCGGCACCGAGGCCGGTCAGGGTCTCGACGGGCGTCTGGCCCGTGCCCACCAACAGGCACCGGGCGCCGCCGGCCCGGGCGCAGGCCAGATCGTTGGCAGTGTCGCCCACCACCCAGACGTCTCGGGGGCCGAGGGCCCATCCCCGCCGGGTCGCCGCCCGCTCGAGGGCCACCGGAACGAGCGCACACCGGTCACGGTCGTCGCTGCCGTAGGCACCGATCTCCAGGTCGAGCAGGTGGTCGAGGCCGAGCGCGGCCAGTTTGGTGGCGGCGTTGACGGCCGTGTTGCCGGTGAGGACCGACTGGGCCACGCCCTCGTCGTTCCCAAGGGTCACCAGTGCCTTCTCCACCCCCGCCAGCACCCGGCCCCGGGTCCGGATGAGCTCGACCGCCTCGGCCAGCTCCCGCTCCATCCGGTCAACCACCCCGGCCAGGTGGCGCTCGCCGTCGGTGGCATCGAGGCCCATCCCGGCGAGGATCTCCAGCGCGATCTGCGGGTCGGTCTTGCCGCTCATGACGACCCCGTGGTCGCCGGGATGGCGTCCCACGGCATGCTCCACTGCCGTGGCGAAGATCTCGCTCGCGACCTTCCCGGCCCGGACAAGGGTGCCGTCGATGTCCCACAGCACCAGGCGTTCGACCACGTCTGCGACGGTAGCGCCGGGATCGACGGGTAGAGAGCTGCATCGAATCATCTCGGGGGGGCAGGATGTGCGGGTGACAAGAGAGTTCGGCGCCGACACCCACCAAAAGGCCCTGCGGATCAACCTCGACCCCCGCTGGTACGGCACCATCGCGGAGATCGGCGCCGGCCAGGAGGTGGTGCGCTGGTTCTTCCGTGTCGGCGGGGCCGCCGGGACCATCGCCAAGTCGATGTCGGCCTACGACATGGCGGTCAGCGACGCGGTGTACGGCGTGACCGAGCGCTACGTGTCACTGCCCCGCCTGCAGGCGATGCTCGACCACGAGTACCAGCTCGACGTTGAACGCCTCAGTGACGAACGCGGTGACAGCACCTCGTTCTTCGCCTTCGCCGACACGGTGGTGGCCCGCAGCTACGGGCGCACGAATGAGTGCCACGGGTGGATGGGAGTGAAGTTCCAGGCCTATCCCCGGGACGAGCCGAGCCAGATCGTCCTCCATGTGCGGATGCTCGACGGTGAGGCGTCGCTCCAACAAGAGGCGCTGGGCATCGTCGGGGTGAACCTGCTCCACGGCGCCTTCTACGAGCGCCAGGAGCCGGAGAACCTCATCGAGAGCCTGCTCGACCGGCTCAGCACGGGGCGGATCGAGATCGACATGATCCAGTTCCGGGGCATCGAGTTCCGCTCGGTGGACCATCGGTTGATGGCTATGAAGCTGGTGCAGCTGGGCCTGAGCGGGGTGGCCATGTTCGGTCCCAACCGAGAGGTCCTCCAGCCCAGCGAGGTCCTGCGCAAGAAGGCCGTGCTCGTCGAGCGGGGCAGCTTCCGTCCCACGACACTCGTCAACCTCGACATGCTCGAGTCGGCCATGGAGAAGTTCGAGGCCGATCCCGCCGTCGTCCGGCCGGCGTTGCCGCTCATGGAGCTCACCATGCACAACCTCCGCGGCGACAGCGCGGAGGTCGACCGCCGGGACTTCCTGGCCCGGGCCGATCTCCTCGGGGCGTGCGGCATGACCGTCCTGATCTCCGACTACTTCGAGTACTACCGACTGGCCGCCTATCTGGCCATGCGGACGAGCGAGCGCATCGGCATGGTCATGGGCGTCCCGAGTCTCCTGGATCTCTTTGACGAGACCTACTACGCCAAGCTTCCCGGCGGCATCCTCGAGAGCTTCGGCCGTCTGTTCAAAAATAATCTCAAGCTCTACGTCTACCCCTTCCGCCCGACCGAAGAAGACGAGCTCCAGACCGTCGAGAACCTGCAGGTGAAGCCGGAGTTGCGGCCGCTGTACGACTACCTCGCCGGGCGGGGAAGCTTCGTACCGCTCGACAACTACACGCCCGAGTACCTGCCCATCTTCAGCCGCGACGTGCTGCATCGGATCGCCGCCGCCGACGCCTCCTGGGAGAAGATGGTCCCCGAGGCGACGGTTGAGTTGATAAAGCAGCGACGGTTCTTCGGCTACGGCAGGGGACGCTGAGGATGACCGATCCAAGCGTCCTGGCCATGGTCATGGCCGGAGGGGCCGGATCGCGGATGGCACCGCTGACCGACCACCGGGCCAAGCCGGCGGTGCCCTACGCCGGGGTCTACCGGCTGATCGACTTTCCCCTGAGCAACTGCGCCCACAGTGCCATCACCGACGTGTGGGTCCTGCAACAGTTTGAGCCCCACGCCCTGGGAGAACACCTGGCCGGCGGGCGCCCCTGGGACCTCGACCGCACCCGTGGCGGGCTGCAGGTGCTCTTTCCCCACCAGGGTGACGACGAGGGCGGGTGGCACCAGGGTAACGCCGACGCCATCTACCGGAACTCCTCGGTCATGCGCGATCTCGGTCCCGACATCGTCGTCGTGTTGAGCGCCGACCACGTCTACAAGCTCGATTACCGTGATGTCGTGGCCACCCACCTCGAACGAGCAGCCGAGCTCACGCTGGTGACCACGGTGGTGGGTCCAGAGGAGGTCAGCCGCTTCGGCAACGTGGAGGTCGACGGTGACGGCCGGGTGCGGGACTTCCGCTACAAACCGGATCAGCCGCTGAGCGACGTGGTGACCACCGAGGTCTTCGTCTTCGATGCCCGCCGGTTGCTCGACGCCCTCGACGAGCTGGCCGAGGACGGCGGAGGCGGTGACGAGGGGCTGGAGGACTTCGGTGACCAGTTGCTGCCGTACTTCGTGCAGCGGGGAAGCACCTGGGAGCACCGCTTCCACGAGTACTGGCGCGACGTCGGCACGCCCGAGAGCTACTGGACCTCGCACATGGACCTCCTCGAACCCGAGCCGCCTCTGCGCCTGGACGATCCGGCCTGGCCCATCCTGACCACGGCCGTCGCCCGCCCGCCGGCCCGCTTGTTCGACAGTGCCTCGATCGACAACTCGATGATCTCGCCCGCCTGCATCGTACGGGGCCGGGTGCAGCGTTCGGTGCTGGCGCCAGGCGTGGTGGTCGAGGAAGGAGCGGAGGTCTACGACTCCATACTCCTGCACGACACGGTGGTGGCCTCCGGCGCCCTGGTGGCCGGGGTGGTGGCCGACATGGGCGTGCGCATCGGCGCCAGGGCTTCGGTCGGTCGACGGCCCGAGCCCGGACCGCGGTGCTCCGCCGACGACCTGGTGGTTCTGGGCGAGGGGACGCAGGTGGGCCCCGGCGACGACGTGGCCCCCGGGAGCCGGCGAAGCGACTGATCAGCGGCGCTGGCTTCGGAGCTCGGCCCCTTCGACCGACGACAGCCACATCTCCTCGAAGGCGGCTGCGTCCATGTCGACGCCGATGCGCACCAGGCGACCATCGTGGCTGTCGGCGAACTGCAGGAGCCCGCCATCGAGTACGGGCGCCAGCCGGCGGTCATCGAAGGTGACGCCGGGCCATCCCAGGGCCACGGCACAGGTGAGCGGGTCGTGGTGGAAGGCGAGAAGATCGTCGGGCAGGCCGGCAGAGGAACGGGCCAGCTCCCCGGTCGAGCGCTCGGCGGCCTCGTGCTCGGCCTGGGCGGCGAGCAGGCGACCGAGAGGCCCGGCCGCCCGCAGCCGCGCCAGCTGCCGGTGGCGCAGGAAGGCCCGGATCGTGAGAGAGAGCGGCACCATGGTCACCATCCCGGCGCGGCCGGTCACCATCCGGGCGGCGGTGGTGTCGCACTGGACGTTCCAGTCCCGCGCCGGGCCCCAAGAAGGCAGGCCCTCGGGAGGAGGATCGAACCACCCGCCCATCATCACCACATGGGCTCGGGCGATCACATCCGGCCGCTCGACGGCCAATAGGGCCAGGTTGGTGAACGGACCGATGGCGACGATCGTCGCTCCGGCCTCGATGCTGTCGGCCAGTAGGCGTGAGGCCGCCCCGGCCGGGCTGGGCGCCGGCGCCACCGGCTCGGGCCAGCGACCCTGGTCGTCGGGGATGCCCCCGGGCATCAGCGAACTGGTCATGGAGACCTCGGCGCCCGCCGCCACCGGGATGTCGTCGCCGCCGGCCGAGCGCAGGATGTAGTGCACATACCCGGCCCGCCGGCCACCAGGGTCGATGCAGGTGGTGATGCCGGTCATCTCCACGCCGGGCCAACCGAGCAGCATCACCAGCGCGGCCAGATCGTCCATGGTCGTGCCGATGTCGGTGTCGAGGTGGACGCGCATCCCGTCGTCAGCGATCTCGGAGGCGGTCGAGCTGGCGGCGCTCCCGCTTGGTGGGCCGGCCGGCACCTGCCTCCCGGGCAAAGACGGGATCGACCCGCTCCCTCGGCGGAGGCGGCGGGCTGTGGTCGACGAGACATTCGCCGGCAACGGCTGCGCCGACGCGCTTGTCGATCACCTCCACCACCTCGAGGACCCGCAGCCGGTCACCGACGACGGCCGCAACCCGGTCGCCGGCCCGAAGAGAGGTCGCCGGCTTGGCGGCCACACCGTTCACGCGGACGTGACCACCTCGACAGGCGGTCGTCGCGGCCGAGCGGGTCTTGTACAGCCGGACGGCCCACAACCAGCGGTCAACCCGCGTCATCTCCATCGGGTCATCCGCCTCACGCCGCGAACAGCGCCGGCGGCGGCCGGGGCCGGGTGCCGGGCGGATGGCTGACGAAGACCCGGCCGCTCGGATCGTTGACCACGAACTCCCCGTCGGGCTTCAACTCGGCCGACCAACCCTTGCGGTGCAATCTGGTGTGGTGGCGGCGGCACAACAGGACGCAGTTGGACGGGCAGGTGGGCCCGCCGTCTTGGACGTGGACCACGTGGTGGGCGTCTGACCACGCCGCCGGGCGGTCACAGCCCGGGAAGCGGCAGTGGCGGTCCCGCACCACCAGGGCGTTGCAC
>DASZDM010000330.1:0-2544 GCA_035942015.1 Acidimicrobiales bacterium
GCGTCGACGACGCGGGTGAAGTCACCGGCGTTGAGCTCCGACGGGTCGCTCCGACCGGCCGCGGTGAGGGCGCGGGAGGCCACAGCGCAGGCCTTGATGGCCTGGCGCAGGGTGTGCAAGTACGGGCGGACGTCCTGGGCCCAGCGCTTGGCGACCTCACGTAGCCAGGCTTGGTTGATCGGACGGAAGTCGATCACTCCCTCGGTGGCCAGGTAGCGCCGCGATCCGTTGGGCTGGAGGTCACACGACGCCACCTCCCAGCAGTCGCCTTCGTAGGGGTCGGCTTCGATGTAAAGGTTCCAGGCTCGCTCGAGGTGTCGCCCGAGGTCGCGCACCAGCCCCTTGGTCGTCGCGTTGTACTGCATGCCGCCGCTGGCGCACACTGCTTCGAGGTCGAGGTCGCGAACCGAGGCAGCGCCGGCGAGGCGTGCGACCACGATGCGCACCTGCCGGGGGTCAAGAGGGGGCGGGGACTCATCCCGACGCTGGAGGCAGTAGAGAAGCTCGAGGCGCACCATCTCGGCCAGGGTGGCCAAGGAGAACTGGTGGGGTCCCAGCCGCGGCGCCTGCCCATTGGCCCACGCCACGACCTCGGACTCCGAGACAAGGCCAACGTGGTGCTGGCGACGGAAGCGGTCGTTGTGGAACTTGCACAGGCCCCGGCCGCTGTGACGCTCTCTCAGGCAGCCCGCCACCAAGCACGGCTCCAGACGAGCGAAGGGCTCAGCGTGGGCGACGAAGTGCTCGAAGGGCCTCCCGTGGACTCGCTCCTTCTTCCAGGCGCGGTAGTGCCTGCGGCACACGCCCTTGACGTGCAGCTCGCTCGCACAGCTCGGGACCGAGCAGATGTCCTTGACGAGCGGGTAGAAAGGCCCTCGCGTCGGCTCTCTGTCGAAGTCTTCGTCGCACAGGCCAGCTCTTGCCTGAGCCCGCCGGCAGGTGTCACAACGGCCGTGGTGGCGGCGGGTCACGGCCGGGCACGACGGCGTCCGGCACCGCCATGCCACGGTGCGGGGGCTGTCGAGATCCCCGGTGAAGCGCCAGAAGTCCTGGTCCCATTCGCCCGAGCGCCAGCCAGAGTCGACATGGGCCACCAGCCACTCCCGCCACCCGGTATCGCCGTTGGTACGCGGCTGGAGGTCACCGGTGGGAACCAGATGCAGCGCCGGCGTGCTCACCGGTAGCCCTCCCCCGCGGCGACGGCCTCCACCGCCCGGCGGCGGTCCTCGTCGCTGGCATGCAGGTACACCGCCGTCGAGGCCAACGAGGCGTGGCCCAAGAGCCGCTGGACGACATCGAGGTCGACGCCGGCTCGCACCCAGTTCGTGGCCGCAGAGTGGCGGAGCATGTGCGGCCGCACCGCAAAGCCGCAGTCCGACGCCAGTCGCTCGAAGAACCGCTTGGCCGCCCGGTAGGTCATCGGCGCTCCCAGAGGCTCGTGGTAGAGATTGACGAACACCATGTCGCAGTCGTCGTCGCCGATAATCTCGGCTCGCTCGAACTGGTAGTCGGCGTATGCGGAGAGGACCGCCTCGCTCGCCGGCACGGTGCGAGCAAAGCGTGACTTCGCCAATGCGCCGTTGGGGTTGGCCCGGTGGCGCACATGGAGATGAGCACCGACCACCGCACACCCCAGCCAGCGCGCGTCGGGCAGCAGGTGCAAGTCGCATCGACGCAGCCCGAGCGCTTCCCCGATACGCAGTCCGCTGTCGCGAAGCAAGGTGACCATGAACGCCTCTCGGGGCCGTCTGCAACACGCCACGACCCGCTCGCACTGCTCAGGGGTGAGCGCCTCGGGAAAGGGTGTCTCTGCTCTCGCCTTGAGTGATCGGGCCCGCACCACCCGGAACTGGCCCGACTCTCCCGGATCGAAGCCCGGCGGGGTGAACCGCAGCCAGCGGGGCTCGGACAGGCGGTCGGCCACGGCGTGGTCGATCACTCCCGTCCTGGCGCAGAACCGCAGGAACTCGCACACCGCCGTGAGCGTGGCGTTGACCGTCGACCCCGCACGGGCCCCCCCGCCTCGATGCGGGGCGACCTCGACGGCGTGCTTGAAGCGGGCCATGGTGGGCAGGCTGACCGAGCACCAGTCGATCCCCTGGTCGGCGCACCAGCCCAGGAACCTCGCCACCCGCCCCGCATAGGCCCGGATCGTGTGGGGCGAACGACCAGCTCCGTGCAGCGCCCGCAGGAAGTCACTGGCCTCGCCGTGAACGACGAGCTCGGGATCGAGCACCACCCAAAGCTCGGAGCCGTCGAGGGGAGATACTGCCCGCTCCGCTCGGAACGCCACGAGTGGCGAACGTAACCAACGTGCCAAACAGAGTGGTGGATACTCGTAAGGCACGAGCGCGTCAGGCCGCTGAACGCACGTCCCTTACAGGGGTGGAGGCAGGGGAGATAAGCCGGCTGTGGCGCAGCTGGTGCAGCGCCAGCCACCGCTTGCCGTGCGGAACACCTCAGCTGCCCGCCGGTACGACAGCCGGACGCGGCCGGCAGCCAAGCCCTTGGCCGAGCTGGCCAGCGGCCCCAAGCATGGACCGC
>DASZDM010000331.1:0-15226 GCA_035942015.1 Acidimicrobiales bacterium
AGGCCGGCCTTGTCCTGGTAGGCACGCAGGGCACTCGTCGTGAGGTCGTCCCAGGTCCCGCTGGCCGGCACCGGGTAGCCGAGGCTGGTGAGCTGCGCCTGCAGCGAGCGCACCTGGTCGGTCCGGAGCTCGGCCGGGGGCTTGGCCTCCCAGCGGAACTCCGGTGCGGTCTCCAGGGTGTCCCAGATGGCCTGGCTGGCGTGCTGCCAGGACCAGAACGACGTGCCCACCGCTCCCACCTGCTGGGCCGCGGCCAGGAAGCGTCGAATCTCGTCGGGCGGAGGCGGCCCCGGCCGCCCGCCTTCTGGGAAACCGTCGTAGGCCTGGCCGATCGGAATCACCGGCTTCCCGAAGGTCGACAGGAAGTTGACGTCGTTCACCACGTCGGTGTCGGGTTCGCGGTTGAGCCAGTAGGTCATCGGTGCCACTGCGTCGTAGAACGGGATGACGGCCTGATACGGGTACCGCGTCTGCATCTTCGACGACGGCCGAGGAACCACGGCCACCAACGGATAGGCATCGCCCACCGCCGCCCGCAGATGCTGCGAGTAGGCCGACGCTCCTTCAGCGGTGAGGTTGGTCCCCTCGGAGGCGGTCTCGATGTCGGCAGCGAAGCCATCCAGGCGGTCACCGCTGGGTGTCGTGTAGGTGACCGCGGCAACGGCACGGTCTACGTCGGCGCCGACGTCGTCCAGGTAGGGAAAGTCCCAGCCGTAGACACGGATGCCGGCGGCATGGGCCTTGGGCAGGAGCTCGTCCATGTAGTGCTGGGCGTAGAACCCACCCCGCGACGACCCGGTGCGGACGTAGACGTGGCTGAGGCCGACGTGCCGGGCTCGAGCCACCAGGGCATCCACGCTGCCCCCTTCGATCTCCTCCGGCACGTACAGCCACATGCCCATCCCGAGAGGCAGGGCACCCGCATCGGCGGGAATGACAATCGGATCACCGTCGCCGTCGACCAATCCGGCACTGGTCGGTAGCGGCGGAGTGGCGGCGAGGATCTCGGAGCGGGTGAGGCGGCTGAGACCGGGAGCGCCGCCCATCTCAGCCGTGGCCTCGGGAACGACCAGGGCCGGCGCCGGCCGAACCGGTGCCGCAACTCGGTGCAGTCTCATGCTGTCGTCGGCCGGGGCCGAGGAGGACCGTACCGCCGGCACAGCAGTCGATTGCTCGGGAGAAGGAGGCAGGACCGCAACCGATGGTTCGCCGCTGGCCATCTCCATGAGCACCCGCTGTAGGCCGAGCTCGATGGAGGCGTTCGGTTCGGCCAGGCCGGCGGCGACGAGCCCCACAGATGAGAGGGCGAGAGACGCTACGAGCAACTGCCCTGCGGCCGCCGCCCGCAGAGCATCGAACAGGCCGGCGGGATCCACCCCCCCCAGATGGGGACCGGGTGCGGTGGGAGCCGCGGCCAGGGCAGGCAGCTGTGGGAGTCGTGAGGAATGCATTGCCCTCCGTCATTCCAGGTGCTGTACGTGGGATACTGGTGACGGAGCGTGGACGCGCCCGCCGGCCGAGCATCCTGCCAGACCCTGACAGAGAAATCAGGCAAAACCACGACTATTTTTCCGACCGCTGGATTTCTAAACGGCCCGAACCAAGATCGTCCGCTTCACCTCCTGGATGGCCTCGGTGACCTTGATGCCGCGGGGGCAGGCGTTCGTGCAGTTGAAGGCGGTCCGGCAGCGCCACACCCCGGTCCGGTCGCCGAGGATCTCGAGGCGATCGGCTGCGCCTTCGTCCCGGGAGTCGAACAAGAAGCGATGGGCCTGGACGATCGCCGCCGGGCCCACGTAGCTTCCGTTGGTCCAGAACACCGGGCACGACGTGGTGCAGGCGGCGCAGAGGATGCACTTGGTGGTGTCGTCGAAGCGCTCCCGCTGGTCGGGGCTCTGGCGACGCTCGCCGTAGCCGGGGTCGTCGGGGCCGGGGATGAGCCAGGGGAGCACGGAGCGGTACTGGGCGAAGAACGGGGCCATGTCGACGACCAGGTCCTTGATCACGGGAAGCCCCCGGATCGCTTCCACCGTGATGTCGCTGCCGGCGTCGGCCAACAGCACCTGACACGCCAGGGCGTTCTCTCCGTTGATCATCATGGCGTCGGAGCCGCACACCCCGTGCGCACACGACCGCCGGAAGGTGAGCGTCCCGTCCTGGAACCACTTGGCCTGGTGGAGGAGGTCGAGCACCCGGTCGGTGGACTCCATGCCCTCGACCACGAAGCTCTGCCAGTGGGGCTTGCGGTCGACCTCCGGGTTGTAGCGCTTGACCCGGAGGCGGACGTTGAGGGTGTCGGGAGGGAGCACGCGGTCAAGTGTGCTGGTACTTGTCAGTACTTCCGCTCCAGCGGTTGGTACAGGCCCCCGTCGACGGGCTTGTAGGACAGCCGTGGAGGGCCGTCGGGCTCCCGGTGCACCAGGGTGTGGCGCATCCAGGCGATGTCGTCCCGTTTCGGGTGGTCGTCGCGGAAGTGCGCCCCCCGGCTCTCGGTGCGGGCCCGGGCCGACACCACCAGGGCATCGGCCAGATCGAGCAGGTACCCAAGCTCGAGGGCCTCGGTGAGATCGGAGTTGAACACCGAGCCGGTGTCGTCGATCGATACGTTGCCGTAGCGCTCCCTGAGCTCGCCGAGCACGCCCGCCATCTCGCCCAGGGTCGTATCGGTACGGAATACAGAGGCCAGGTCCATCATCCGGGCCTGGAGCTCGGTGCGCACAAGCGCCACCTTCTCCCCGCCGGCGCCCGACTTCATGGCCTCGATCCGGGAACGTACGTCGCCTTCCACTCCGGCGGGCAGTGGAGCCTGCTCGGCGCCGGCCACGAAGCTGGCCATGGCTCGTCCGCCCCGCCGGCCAAAGACCACGATGTCGAGCAGCGAGTTGGTGCCCAGGCGGTTGGCGCCGTGCACCGACACGCAGGCGCACTCTCCGGCGGCGTAGAGCCCGGCCATGGTGGTCCCCTCGGCGTCGAGGACGACCTCCGCCTCGATGTTCGTGGGGATGCCTCCCATGGCGTAATGGGCCGTGGGTTGGATGGGAATGAGGTCGGTCTTGGGCTCCAGGCCTTGGTACGTGCGCACGAAATCGGCGATGTCCGGCAGCTTGGCGTCGATCTGCTCAGGAGGCAGGTGGGTGAGATCGAGGTGGAGGTAGTCACGGTCGGGCCCCATGCCCCGTCCCTCCCGAACTTCGGTGAGCATGGCCCTCGACACCATGTCACGCGGGGCCAGGTCCTTGACCGTGGGTGCGTAGCGCTCCATGAAGCGCTCCCCGTCAGCGTTGCGCAGGATCCCACCTTCACCCCGGGCCGCCTCGGACAACAGGATGCCGAGCTTGTAGATGCCGGTGGGATGGAACTGGAAGAACTCCATGTCCTGGAGGGGGATGCCTCGGCGGTAGAGCAGGCCGGGTCCGTCGCCGGTGAGAGCATGGGCGTTCGACGAGACCTTGAACATCTTGCCGAAGCCCCCGGTGGCGAAGAGCAAGGCCTTGGTGGCGAAGACGTGGAGGTCGCCCGTGGCCAACTCATAGGCGACGACGCCCGCCACCCTGCCGTCCACGAGGGCGACGTCGAGCGCCATGAACTCGTCGAAGAAGGTGGCACCCCGTTGGACGCATTGTTGGTAGAGCGTCTGCAGGATCATGTGTCCGGTGCGGTCGGCCGAATAGCACGCCCGACGCACCGGGGCCTCGCCGTGGTTGCGGGTGTGACCGCCGAAGCGGCGCTGGTCGATGCGGCCGTCGGGGGTGCGGTTGAACGGGAGTCCGTAGTGCTCCAGTTCGATCACGGCGTCAACCGCTTCGGCGCACATGATGCGGGCGGCCGTCTGGTCTACGAGGTAGTCGCCGCCCTTGACGGTATCGAAGGTGTGCCACTCGGCCGAGTCCTCCTCCACGTTGGCCAGCGCCGCGCACATGCCTCCTTGGGCGGCGCCCGTGTGGGAACGGGTGGGATGAAGCTTCGACAGCACCGCCACCCGGCAGTGACCGGCTACCTCGATGGCCGCCCGCAGACCCGCCCCTCCCGCTCCGACGATGACCGCGTCATAGCGGTGGTGGTGGATCTGCACGGCTCCAGTGTTTCAGGCCGGCGGTGACGCGTCGCTTCCCCCTCCCACCTCCGGTGGCAGGTGGTCGAACCAGTCGAGGACCGCCTGCTCGTAGCGGATGCCGAAGTCCAGCGTGGCCATGGTGTAGGGCCCGAGGCCGGCCCCCGCCTCGGCCCGGAGAGTCTCGTAGCCCTCGAGGCGGGCGGCATGGATCCCGCGGTGCGAGGTGACGAATGCAGCCAGGCGTTCGGGGGCCAGGTGCTCACCGAAGGCCATGCGCAACAAGAGGGGATAGCGGATCTGCTCGGGCCCGGGCTCCCGGTCGAGCCAGGCCGCGAACGCCTCGCGCCCGCCGTCGGTGAGGGAATACGGAAGACGGTCCCGCGGCCCGGGCTCGCCCGCCGCCACGAGCCCTTCGCTCTCCATGGCCGCCAGCTCTCGGTAGACCTGGCTGCGGGTGACGGTCCAGAAATCACCGATGACCACTTCGGCGGTGGCCACCAGGTCCCACCCGGTCATCGGGCCGGCGTGGAGGAAGCCCAGCAACGCGGCGGCGGTGGCGTTCAGCTGCCGTCGCACCATCGCTCGTCCCTCGCTTGACAGTCCACTATGGCATGTTACATTGACCCGAACCTCCACAGTGGAAGGACATCCGGGAAGGTGGTCCATGAGTTCCGAGTCGCGTCGCCTGGCGGGCATCCTCCTCGTCCTGTTGCCAACGGTGGTCTTCGGCGGGGTGAGCATTCTCTCGATGATCAACGACCCCGCCTACACCGACAATGAGCTGCGCCAGGACCTGTGGCGGGCCGGTCACGCCCATGCCGGTGTGCTCCTCGTGCTGGCCCTCGTCGCCCTGCGCTACGTCGACGAGGCGGAGCTCGGAGCCCGGTCGAGGTCATTCGCCCGCCATGCCATCCCCGGCGCCGCCGTGCTGCTGCCAGCCGCCTTCTTCCTGTCGGTGACGAGCGCGGACGCCACCGAGCCGAACGCCTTGATCTCGCTCGCGTACGTCGGCGCCCTGCTTCTCGTCGCCGGCCTGTTGACGCTCGGCGTCGGCCTGATCCGCCCCCCCGCCGAGGGCGAAGGTTAGAGCGCCGGGATCGTCGTCTCGTAGTGGTTGGCGGCAGTCACCTTCCCGGCCGCGAAGCGGAGGTCGAGCGTCAGGGCGCCGGCGATGGGCGGCACGACGAACTGGACGGTGGCCACCCGCACACAGGTGTCGGCACCCACGTCGCCCTGCCAGCGCCAGTGGTGGTCACCGCCGTCCCACGACATGCGGGCCTCGACCATCGCTCCGGCCAGAGGCACGCGGAGGTCACTGACCACGTGCACGTCGAGCGCCAGTGCATCCCCGGGAGCGACCGTCGCCGGAAGCCGTTCGGCGACCACGATCACCGGACGGCACGCCTCCACGAGGGCGTGGTAACCGGCCTTTTGCCGGCGTTCGTCGTCGAGCACGGCCCAGGTCACTCCGGGATGGCCGTCGGCGAAGGCGAACTGGCAGAACCCGCCGGTGGGGTGGTACTTGAGCCGGCGTAGGTCCTCGATGTGATGCTTGATGACGGTGGCCTGGTAGGCCTGGGTGGCGTCGCGCCATTCCTCGAACGTGGCGTAGTCGGCGGGAGGCACGTAGCGATCGAAGCGGGCCTTCTGGAGGTTATGCGAACGGGCCAGCTGCTCCCAGGGGAGGTCGGGCCACCGTTCCGGCTCGCAGAACCCCACGTCTCCCGAAGGAACGGCCTGCGCTCCGAACTCGCTGACGAAGCGGACCAGACGGGGCACGGCGCGGCACAGGGCGGCGAAGTGGCGCTCCTCGCCGTGGTACCACCCGAAGTAGATGTGAGTGTCGCCGCCGCCGGAACCCGGTCCCGGCAGAATGCCGGAGTGGGCCAGGACCGGCCGGGTGCCGTCGGCCTGGCGCAGTACCCGGGCGAGGGAGCGGTCCAGGACAGTTTTGTTCCAGGTGGGCAGCTCCTGGAGGGCGGCGAAGCGGCCGAGCACCCGCACCGAATCGCGTCGTGAGCGACCGTGCTCGAGGTGCGGGTCGATGGACAACGGCTCGTTGTGGGCGCACCAAAGGGCGATCGAAGGGTGGTGGGCGAGCAGATCGACGGCGGACTCGGCCTGGCGCAGGGCCTGGGCCCGCACACTGCGGTCGTAGCCCCACTGCATCGGCAGGTCCTGCCAGATCAGCATGCCTTGTTCGTCGGCGGCGTCGTAGACCTCGCGGCGGCTGATGTGGCCGTGGAGACGGAGCAGGTCCAGACCACTCTCCCGGGCGAGGGTGACATCGGCGACCAGCTCCTCGGCCGTTGCCTCCCCGAGGGCCATGCGGGTCGGACCCTGGTTGGTGCCCTTGAGGAACAGCCGCTCCCCGTTGACCGAAAGCGTCCAGTTCCGCCAGCCCAACGAGCGAAGGCCGATGCGGCGATCGACCATGTGGCTCTCCGTGCCCTCGCATGCAACCTCGACGCGCAAGGTGTGCAGCGGTTGAGCGCCGAGGGCGTGGGGCCACCACAGCTCGGGACGAGGAACGTTCACCGTCCAGTCGAGCTGGTTTGGTCCCTCGGCCAGAGGGTGCTCGGTTACCTGCTCGACGCCACCCACGGTGGTCCGCAACTGGATCTGACACAGCCGGTCGCTGTCGAGCCACACCCGCAGGGCCACCACCGCCTGCTCGACTTCCGCGGAGGTGCATCTGGCCCGAAGGGCGCAGATCCTCACCGGCCCCGTGTGCTCGAGCCGGACGGGCCGCCAGATCCCACCAGGGTTCCAGTCGCGATCGAGACAGTCCCAGTGCTGGAAGACACCGGTGAGGTTGCGCTTGGCGGTGAGGTCGGCCTCGACCCTGCATGCCAGCTCCACACCGACGACGTGTTCGCTCTGCTGGCGCAAAGCGGTCGTCACGTCGAACGTGTGAGGTGCGAAATAGCCTTCGGTGTCACCGAGATAGTCGCCGTCGAGCCACACGTCGCCCTGGTAGAACATCCCGTCGAACACCAGCCAAGCACGGGTCTGCGCCGCCGGCGAGGGCGACTCGAAGCGACGTCGGTACAACAGGGGACCATTGCTGGCGGCGAAGGCCGGATGCGAGCGCCAATGGCCGGGGACATCGACGTTGTGCCAAGCCACGCCCCCGTCGTCGAGGTCGGTGACGGCGAAGGTTCGGCGCAGCTCGTCATCAGCCTCGGCCGCCCGCCACGTCCCTCCGAGATCGACAGCGGGGAGCGGCTCCATCGCAAGACCGTACCCATACCGCGCTGACTGCTCCCGTGTCGGCCGGCAGTACCGTGGTGGAGGTGACGTCTCGGCCAGCCACCCTCGGCGAGCTCCGTGCCTCAGGATGGACGTCGGTGCCGGTCAAGGAGGAGGTCCGGCGCAATGTCATGGACCGCATTGCGGCCGGGTCGCCCCTGTTCAGCGGGCTGTTGGGATACGAAGACACGGTCCTGCCACAGCTGGAAAATGCTCTGCTCGCAGGCCACGATGTGATCTTCCTGGGTGAGCGGGGCCAGGGCAAGACCCGCATGATCCGCAGCCTCGTCGGACTGCTCGACGAATGGCTTCCGATCGTGGCGGGCTCGGAGATCAACGACGACCCGTTGGCGCCGGTGTCCCACTACGCACGTGATGTGGTGGCCGAAAACCGTGACGACACGCCTGTTGACTGGGTACACAGGGACACCCGCTTCGGGGAGAAGCTGGCCACGCCGGACACCTCGATCGCCGATCTCATCGGCGAGGTGGACCCCATCAAGGTGGCCGAGGGCCGCTATCTGGCCGACGAATCGACCTTGCACTACGGGATGGTTCCGCGGACCAACCGGGGAATCTTCGCCATCAACGAGTTGCCCGACCTGGCCGAGCGCATCCAGGTGGGTCTACTCAACGTGCTGGAGGAGCGAGATGTACAGGTCCGGGGCTACAAGGTCCGCCTGCCGCTCGACGTCATGCTCGTGGCGTCGGCAAATCCCGAGGACTACACCAACCGCGGCCGCATCATCACGCCGCTGAAGGACCGCTTCGGTGCCCAGATCCGCACTCACTACCCCGTCGACGTGGAGACCGAGATGGCCATCGCCGGCCAGGAGGCGCGGCCGTCCACGGTCGACGGGCGCCGGGTCGGGGTGCCGGAACACCTGGCCGAGGTGGTGGCGACGATGTCTCACCTCGCCCGTTCCAGTCCCCATGTCAACCAGCGCTCGGGCGTGTCGGTCCGTCTCACCGTTGCCAACTCCGAGACGCTGGTGGCTAACGCCACGCGCCGGGCACTGCGCCTGGACGAAGACGAGGTGGTGCCCCGGGTGAGCGACCTCGGCGCGCTCGTGGCCTCCACCGCCGGCAAGATCGAGATCGAGACATTGGATGAGGGGCGCGACCAGGCGGTGGTGGACGGCTTGTTCTCGGCCGCGGTGCTGACCGTCTTTCGGCGCTGTGTGGAACCAGGGACCGTACGCGACGTCGTCGCTGCCTTCGACGACGGGCGGGTCGTGCACGTCGGTGACGATGTCGCTTCGTCGGCCTACGTCGAGCTGGCGGCCGAGATGCCGACCCTGCGTGACGCAGTACGCAGCGTCATCGGAGACGAGGAGAGCCCCGGGGCGGTCGCTTCGGCGGTGGAGTTCCTCCTCGAGGGACTGTATCTGTCGAAGCGCCTCAACAAGGAGTCGGCTCCCACCAACGCCCGGGCCCTCTACCGTTCCCGGTGAACCGTTTTCGGTACTCCCGGTGGGACGGATCGCAGAAGGGCTTCGAGCTCGATGCCGATGCGGTGATGAGTGAGCTGGCCGATGACTTGATCCACCACGGCGACGCCAACGCCGCCTTGCGGCGGCTGCTCCACGAGGGCTTTGGCGACCGGACCGGCCATCAGGTGCAGGGCACGCGAGAACTGCTGGAGCGGTTGCGCCAGCAGCGCCGGGAAAAGCTGGAGGAACGTGATCTGGGGGGCGTCTACGAGGACATCGCCCAGCGCCTGCGGGAAGTGATCGACATGGAGAGGGCCGAAATCGATGCCATCGAGGAGGCGGCTCGCAGCTCCGGAGACCAACGCCGGCTGGACGTGGTGCGCGAGGCGGCGACGGAGCGGCGTCTGACGCTCGACCTGCTGCCTCCTGATCTGGCCGGCCAGGTCCAGGCCCTCTCGGGCCACGACTTCGCCTCACCAGCGGCCCGGGAGCACTTCGAGGCGCTGGTCGAAGAGCTGCGGGCCCAGGTGGCCCAGTCGATGTTCAACCAGATGGCCGGCGCCATGGGCAACGTCTCCCCCGAGGACCTTGCCCGTACCAAGGACATGCTGGCCGAGTTGAATCGGATGCTGGAGCAGCGTTCGGCGGGGGAGGAACCCGACTTCTCCGGGTTCATGGCCCGCTACGGCGACATGTTCCCTGAAAATCCACGGACACTCGACGAGTTGCTGGAGATCCTGGCCCGGCGGATGGCGGCCATGCAGTCCATGCTCAACTCGATGACGCCCGGCCAGAGGGCGCAGCTCCAAAATCTCTCCGACCAGCTGCTGGCCGACATGGACCTGCGCTGGCAGATGGACCAGCTCGGCGCCAACCTGCGGGCCGCGTTTCCCGAAGCCGGCTGGGAGCGGAGGTACGACTTCAGTGGCTCCGACCCTCTCTCGTGGGGAGAAGCAACCGAGGTGCTGGCCGAGCTGGGCGACCTCGACCAGCTCGAACAACTTTTGCGCGGTGCCTCGGCACCGGGGGCGCTGGCCGAAGTGGACGTGGACCGGGCCCGAGAGCTGCTCGGTGACAACGCCGCCGACAGCCTGGAGCAGATGGTCGAGCTGGCCAGGATGCTGGCCGATGCGGGCTTCATCGAACAGCGGGAGGGCCGCTTCGAGCTGACGCCGGCGGCGATCCGCCGCATTGGAGCCCACGCCCTGTCCGAGTTGTTCACCCGACTCGGTGCTGACGTGATGGGCGGACACGAGGTCCGTCGAGTGGGCGTGGGTCACGAGCGGGCCTACCAGTCGAAGCCCTACGAGTACGGCGACCCCTTCAACCTCGACATCCATCGCACGGTCCGCAACGCCATCCAGCGCGATGGCGGTGGGACGCCCGTGCGCCTCGAGCCTGGCGATTTCCAGGTGGAGCAGACGGAGATGACGAGCAGGGCCGCCACCGTGGTGATGCTGGACGTATCGCTGTCGATGGAGATGCGGGGCAACTTCCTGGCTGCCAAGAAGGTCGCCATGGCGTTGCACGCTCTCATAACTGGCCGGTTCCCTCACGACTTTCTCGGCATGGTGAGCTTCGGCAAGCTGGCCCGGGAAATTCGTCCTGCGCAGCTCCCCGAGGTGTCATGGGATTTCGACTTCGGCACCAACATGCAACACGGGCTGGCCCTGGCCCGGCGGACGCTGAGCCGACAGCGGGGCGGCACCCGCCAGATCATCATGATCACCGACGGTGAGCCCACCGCCCATGTGGAGGCGGGGACGACCGAGCCGTTCTTCCACTACCCCCCGCTGCCCCAGACTGTCGATGCCACGTTGGCCGAGGTCAACCACTGCACCCGCCAGGGCATCCGGATCAACACCTTCATGCTCGACGCCACCCCCGAACTCCGGCACTTCGTCGAACAACTGACCCGTCTCAACCGGGGCCGGGCCTTCTACACCACGCCCGAGACCCTGGGCGATTACGTGTTGGTCGACTTCCTCGACGCCCGTCGAGCAGTCGGCCGCCGGGGCGGGAGCGGGCGCCGGCACTCGGCCTGACGTCCACCCGCCCGAGCCTCTCTCCGTTGAAGCAGTGGGTCGCCGGTAATGATCCCGAGGTACCGGCCATTCCCTCAATGACGCCGACGAGGGAGATGAGGGTGGGGGACGCAGATCGCGAGCGCTTCGAACTGCTCTACGCCGCCCACTACGACCGGGTGCTGGCGTACACACTGTGCCGGGCCCGAGTGGATGCCGCCCGCGACGCCACGGCCGAGACGTTCCTGGTGGCGTGGCGCCGCTTCACCGATGTCCCCGACGATCCCCTTCCGTGGCTGATCGGCGTAGCCCGGCGGTGTCTCGCCGACCAGCGGCGGTCTACCAGTCGCCGCAACGCGCTTGCTGTGCGCCTGCGTATGACCACCGAGCTCCCGACGGCATGGGATGACGACCCGGCCGATGCGGTGGCCGAGCGCGACCAGGTGGTGGCGGCTATGCGCCGCCTGTCCCCGGGTGACGGCGAGCTGCTGCGCCTCATCGCCTGGGACGGGCTGAGCAGTGCCCAGGCGGCGCAGTCCCTGCGTTGTTCCCGGGCCACGTTCGCCGTCCGGCTCCACCGAGCCCGCCGGAGGCTTGCCGGCGCCCTGGCGGCCGAGGAGGTGGCCGAGCCCGATACCGTCCCCGTGGTTCTCCACGAGCACCTCCCGCCCGCCGGCTTCGCGTCCGTATCACGTGCTCTGTCCGCCGGTCCTGAGGAGGCATCGTGAAAACGACCACCAAGTCCGGGATTCACTCGGCCATGGCCCGGCTGACCGCCGCTCGGCCGTCAGTGGCCGACCAGACTGAAGGCATCGTCCCTCGCGCCGAGCGCGCCCGCCTGCTCCGTTCCATCGTGGAGGCACCGTCCATGCCGGCGCCTCCGACAACGTCTGCACCCGCACTCCGTCGTGGACAGGTGCCCAATCACGACACGGCGTGGGAGGATGCCACCACGTCACCCCGGCGCCGGGCGCTTGCCGGCGCGCTGGTCGCCGGCGCGGTGGCGGCCGGGTTGGTGGTCGCCGGCATCGTGGGCGTGGGCGGCAAGGCTGCCCAGGTCCACGCCGGACCTGGTGAAGGTGCTCCTCCGCCCGCCCCGGCGCCAGCCCCTCCCGCCACCAGCTACGCACCTGCCCGCCTCCCCGACACCGTCGTTTTCCAGGGAGTCTCGGTCGAGCCGGCGACGGCCCCTGTCCCCGGTTCGCCCTACGCCGAGGTCTACGGTCGGTTCGGTCCAGACGGCACCATGGAGGAGGCGGTGGCCGTGATCACATCTACGGGCCCCGGCTTCGCCGACGCCTTCCTGCGGGACAGTGGCGCCACGGCGTCGCCAGTCCCGCACCAGATCGGCCAGCTCGACATCGACTTCGGCCAAGGTCTCATCGGTCGGTCGTTCCATACCGGCAAGACCATGACGGCCTGCGGAACGGGGGGCTGTGTGGAGATCGTTGATCAAGAGAATCTCGCCGTCATGGTGCTCGGGCGCGACCTCGAAGGCGGTGCTGCGGCACTATCCGCCATCGCCGACGACCTCGTCCTGGAAGCCGATGCGCTGATTCCATCGGACCGGGTCGAGGCCCCGGCACTGGTGACAGACGGCTACACCGCGGTCTACGAGGGTCACCAGGTGCCAGGCGTGGTCGCCGGTCCCCAGACCGTTCTCCACTACGGCGACCAGAGCGGTCGGCAGCGAGTGAGCCTCCGGATCCAGGACGGTCGGCACTTTGATCCGGCCGGCATCGCCTGGCAGTTTCCCGAGGCCCGTACCGTCCAGGTCGGGGACCACGAAGGCCTGCTCGTCGCCAACGACCTCCTCACCTCGGTGACGTGGCAGGAGCGCCCAGGGTTCACTCTGTCGCTCGACGTCTCCGGGTTCAGCCAAGACGAGGCGCTCGACATCGCCACCGGTGTGGAGGAGGTCACCCAGGACCAGTGGCGGGAGCTGACCGGCCTTTCCAACTGAGGATGGCGGCCGGCGTGGTACGCAGGGGCGGGCGCCAGGCGTCGCCGTCGGCGATGAGCCATCCCGACAACAGGCCCCGCAGCTCCCGGCGCACCTCGGCGGTGTCGGGCAGAAGGAGGCTCTCCCGATAAGAGCGGGCGGCCGCGGCCACGCTCTTGTGGCGGGTACGTACGGGAACCTCGACCACTTCCACGCTCGCCTTGATGCCCAGCTCGGCGAGTACCGCCACGGCGTCGAGGTAGGTGGGGCCCGGTTGGCGGGGTTTGCCGTGGAAGTGGCGCCAGAACGGGTCGGCGAAGGCATCGCCGGAAAGCGCCGAGAGGTAGACGAACGCGAAACCCACGCAGTGAGCGTCGAGCTTGGCCAAGAAGCCGGCGGCGTCGTCGATGAGAGGCAGGACATAGGAGCAGATGACGACGTCGGCCGGATCGACGTCGACTTCCTCCCAGCGACCGGTGACGGTGATGACATTGGTGGAGCGCTCTCGCCGAGCGGTGTTCCGAAGCAGCGCGCCCATCACCGGGCTGGGGTCCACGGCGACCACCTGCGCCACCCGTGGCGCAAGCGCAAGCGTGAAGCGGCCTGGGCCGGCACCCACGTCCAGCACAGTGCTGCGGGAACCACTGACCCGGCGAACGCGGGCCAGGAACGGATCCCGGTTGGCCGTCCCGGTGGTACGGGCGGCGAAACGACGTGCCCGGGAGTTCCAGTAGTCGGCTCCCACCGCACCGCCCTGGGGGACGAGGCGGTCCATCTCGGTCCGACGGGCCCGAACCTGGCGTCGCCATCGCCGGGAGGCGGTGTCGCCGCCATGTCCACTGGAACCGGCAGGCGTCACCGGCGCATCATGGCGTATTCTCGCCATCCGTGAGCAGAGTCCAGCGCATCGCAGCCTTCGTCTCGCTCGGTATCGTCGCTTTGGCGATCGTTTTTGCGCTGCTGCCCTTCACCTTTGCCGACACCGTGAGATGCGGACCCCCGCTGCTGGGATCTGAGCCGAAGGACCCGGGGCAGCCGAAGGTTGGTCTGGTCCAGCCGGATCGTGACTGCGAACGCACGGGCCGGAGTCGCCTGGCCACCTCCGGCTTCCTGGCCATTCTTGGCGTCCTCGCCGGCGCCGGGATCACCCAGGTGGAGTCTCCGGGCAAGGATTGCCGGGAAGGCCGCCATGAGGACTGTCACGGGGGTTGGCCCGCCCTGATGGGCCTCGACCGGTTCGCCTGTCAGTGTTCCTGCCACACCGGCTGATCAACCACTGCTCGCTGCTGCGGGTCACCGGTCACGGCCCGTCGGTAACCACCACCGTGTACCTGGCACCGTCGGTGTCGATTTCCACCTCATAGGTCCCACCCTCGGCGAAGGTTCGCTCGCCCTGGCCCTGGGCATCGATCATCTCGACGACGTCCCCACTTGCGTCGAGGACTTCGATGGTCACGGCGCCGGTAGGAACGTCCCAGCGAATCTTCCAGTCGTCCTCGACATCAATGGCTCCCGTCGACCGATCCTCGTTGGACTGATACGTGGCGGTGAAGATGCTGTTGCCCACGGCTGTCTGTCCACCCTGGTTCTGGCTTCTTCGTCCGCTCGTTGCACCGGGAGCATCCGTGGTGCGGTCGGGACCAGGTTTCGTCGTGTTGGATGACGAGGCACTCGACTCGTCGGTGGTCGTGGTGGACGTTGTCGTTGTCGGTTCGGTGGCCAGATCGGAGTCTTCCGTCGAATTCTCGTCGATGAGAAAGTAGACAAGGGCGCCACCAGCACCGCCGAGCAGCAGGGCGAGGAAGGCAACCACCGCCACCTGGCCCGGCCGCCACCCCGTCGTTGCCTTCGATGGTGGGCTCGGTGCCCGCTCGTGGGTCGGAGGCAGGGGTTGCGTCTGACTGGCAGGCGTCGCCGTCGTCGGGTCGTCATCATTGGCCATCTATTCGACCGTAGCGGGGTACTAACGTGCAGCCGACTCGACACAAGGAGGACCATGAACGACCCCGGCTTCCCTGAAGATCGTGTTGTGCGCGAAGAGCGCGTGGTCGAACGACCCAGGAGGCGCCGGCGCACCATCGTCGAGCGCGGTGTCGGAGACCGTCCGGGCTTCGGCCTGAATCCCCTCGGCGCCATCATCGCTACCGCGCTCGTCGTCTTCATCCTGGTGCTGATCTTCGGTTTCCTGCTGTAGCGCTCCCGCTGCTGGCGTCGCCCGTTACAGTGACCCTCCGGGCGGCGTGGCCGAGTGGTTGAGGCAAGGGCCTGCAAAGCCCTGTACCCGGGTTCGATTCCCGGCGCCGCCTCTAGCCCTTTGACCTAGTAACGTCCCAGGTGACGGGCGGTTTTCGGTTTGTCCGGCAGGCTCTGCCAGCGACCGCTGGAAACCCCCAAAAACCCCCTGGTTTCGCGCCCCGCGTGCTCCCGGCACGCTCCCTGGGACCGACAGGAGGAAGATGATGGGGTTCATCGAGAAGCGAGACGGCCGCTACCGGGCCCGCTACCGCGACCCGCTCGGACG
>DASZDM010000332.1:0-2668 GCA_035942015.1 Acidimicrobiales bacterium
ACCCCGATCTGAGGGGATCAGCGTGTGCGATCGCGACCACCAAGTGGTGGATCTACGACAAGGCCAAGGTTCGCTGCTGCGGCACTAGCCGACGAGAGCACGTCTCAGGCATGGCTCGTCCTTGTCATGGTGGCCGTCGCCGTTCCGCTGGGCGAGGAGTTCGTGTTCCGGGGCTACGTATTCCGAGCCCTGAGCAACTGGCGGGGAACATTGCCGGCTGCGGCGTTGACCGGCGTGGGTTTCGCCGCCACTCATGTCGGCTGGCTGCCCATCGGCGCCGTTGTCCCTGCGGTCGTGTTCGGGTTCGCGCTCTGCCTCCTCTATCACTGGACTGGCTCGCTGTACCCTCCGCTCGCCCTTCACTCCCTGTTGAACTCGCTGCTCGCGGCCGCTGCCATGGGCTCGACATGGCAGGTCCCACTGGCGGTGGTTCTTGCGGTTGTCGCCACGCTGGCGATGGCCCGGCTCGTTGCCGCGCTGCTCGGCGATGGACGGTCGCGTCCCGACTGACCGGTGCGGTCGCGACCCGGTTTGGTGACCGGCCACTCGTAGCTCTGAGTGGCCTGGCGGACCAGGTCGTCGGCCCCGATACGGCCATAACGACGCTCGGGGTCGCCCAGGCTCCGATGACATTCGGATTCGCCGCTGCAGCGGCAGAGCAGCTGCGACCCGCTCTGCGGCGATTGACCCCTGTCTTGCGTCTTGAGGTTGTCCCGGTCGTCGTAGAAGTTTGAGGTGGCGGTCCCCCGCCTGATCCCTGCCGGATGGTAGGTGTCGGGCGACCGCCAAGTCACTCGACAAGCAAGGGGACCACCACCAGTGAAGAAGAACTATCAGACGAAGACCGCGCCTGCGGCGACCGACGAGCTCGTCATGCCCGACACCGTGAGCATGGCCATGGGCGAGCTGGCCGAGACGGTGAGGGAGGGCCTGCTGGCCCTGGCCGTGGGAGCCGGGCTCCAGGTCATGCAGGTGATGATGCAGGAGAGCGTCACCGCGGTCTGCGGGCCCAAGGGCCAACACGATCCTGAGCGCAAGGCAGTCCGTCACGGCACCGAGGACGGAGCGGTGACCCTTGGTGGGCGGCGCGTGCCCGTCCGCCGGCCTCGGGTACGCAGCGCGGATGGGACGGCCGAGGTGGCGGTCCCGGCCTATGACCTTTTCGCCTCGACCGAGCTGCTGGGCGAGATGGCGCTGCAGCGGATGATGGCCAAGCTGTCCACCCGGCGGTACTCGGCCGGCCTGGAGCCGGTCGGCGCCAAGGTCCAGTCCACGGCCCGTTCCACGTCGAAGTCGGCGGTGAGCCGGCGGTTCGTCGCCGCCACCGAATCCGCCCTGGCCACCATGCTGGCCGCCGACCTGTCGAAGCTGGATCTGGTGGCGCTGATGATCGACGGCGTGCACTTCGCCGATCACCTCTGCGTGGTAGCCCTGGGTATCGGCATCGACGGGACCAAGCACCCCCTGGGCGTGGTGGAGGGCGACACCGAGAACACCACGGTGGTGAAGGACCTGCTCGTCGGCCTGAGGGAGCGGGGCCTGGACACCACCCGGCCGATCTTGTGCGTGCTCGACGGGGCCAAGGCGCTGGTGGCGGCAGTGAAGGCGGTGTTCGACCATCCGGTCATCCATCGCTGCCAGCTCCACAAGGTCCGCAATGTCGAGTCGAAATTGCCCAAGGCGCTGGCCTCCACGGTGGCGAAGAAGATGCGGGCCGCCTACCACGACCCCGACGCACTGGCCGCTGAGGCCACCCTCGAAGCCCTCGCCCGCAGCCTGGAGAAGAAGCACCCCGGCGCCGCCGGCAGTCTGCGGGAGGGGCTCTTCGAGACCGTGACCGTCAGCCGGCTCGGCGTGCCCCCCACGCTCGCACGCAGTTTGCGCTCGACCAACGCCGTCGAGTCGATGATCGAGATCTGCCGGGACCACTCGACCAACGTGAAGCGCTGGCGGGACGGCCAGATGGCGCTGCGGTGGTGCGCTGCCGGGATGGGCGAGGCGTCAAAGCAGTTCCGTCGGGTCAACGGCTTCCTCCACCTGCCCGCCCTACGTTCCGCTCTCGAAGCTCACGTCAACGGCGCTGTCGCACCGGAATGCGATGATGACGAAGTAGCCGCCTGAGAATCATGGGGCCGCCGCCCAAGTTCTACGGAACTCGGGACATCCTCTGCGTCTTCCTTCGACCCTGCCCGAGATCTCCGAACGGCTCGGCGACCGCTTCCGCCTGCTCATCGGCGGGTCGCGGACGGCGCCGGCCCGGCACCAGACGCTGCAGGCCGCGCTCGACTGGAGCTACGAGGCCCTGTCCGACGAGGAGCGCAGGCTCTTCGCCGGCGTGTCCGTCTTCGCCGGCGACTTCAGCATCGCCGCGGCCGAGTTCTTCAGGAGGAAGTTGGTAATGGAGAGCTCCCGTCCGAACAGGCCTTCCGGGGAATGGGTCGAGAGGAACACCAGGATCGAAGTAGCGCTGCCCCTCTCTTCTGGCGACAACGACGAACGAGAAGGAGGAGTAGGTGGCGAAAATCATGATCGGCGTCGACCCGGCGTCATTCGATTGCGGCACTATCGGCGTACTCCCTGTTACTGCCCGTCCCAAGTCTCGGCAGAGATGCGGTGCTGTCGCCCCTCGGGCATGATTCCATCGACTTGTCGATTCACGGTTGTGGGT
>DASZDM010000333.1:0-2185 GCA_035942015.1 Acidimicrobiales bacterium
GTAGCGGCGGTCCGCCTCCCAAGAGAACAGATCCGCCTCAAGAAAACGGGCGGACGCAGCGGGGCCCACCCGGCTGCGTGCCCGGGCAAGCATCTCCGGTGCACCATCGACGGCGGTCACGGTCGTGACGGACCGAAGAAGCCTTTCGGTCCAGATCCCGGTGCCACATGCAAGCTCGAGTACGTCACCACCTGGACGAAATGAATCGATGGCTGACAGCAGCTCGTCTTGTCCGGGGACATCGATCGTGTGGTTCTCGTACTCGTCGGCGACAGCCCTGTAGTAGGCGAGCTGTTCGACCAGGGCTGCCGAGGCGCCGCGCACGCTCCCAGCGTAGTGACGCCGTACTCAGCGCGAGGTCCGCCCTCCCGTGGCGCGAGTGGCCCAATGAGAAGCGCCGGTTTGCCGGCGGTCGCGCACCGCCCGAACGCTGGCTCGGGTCCGCCAGGAGAACCGCCGTTCTGTTTGCTTGGGTTGCGACGAGCTGGCGTTGTTCGGCGGGAACGATCGCAGCGCCAAGACCCAGCCGACCGGTCGGCGGGAGGTACCGGCATCTCATCGTGCGCTACGCGACGACGGCGGTCCCAGAGCACGATCGGGCCGCCGGGCGACGGCATATCCTCAGGTTGTGCGGATCGGCACCATCGTCTTCGACGGGTTCGATGAGCTAGACGCTATCGGCCCCTACGAGGTCTTCCGCCATGCGGCGAAGCTCGGGGGTGACATCGATGTCGCGCTTCTGACCCTGAGTGAGGTCGACGAAGTCACCGCCTCCGGCGGCCTCCGCGTTCGCCCTCACGGGAGTCTCAAGGAAGCGCCCGACATGGTGGTTGTTCCCGGTGGTGGCTGGAGCGACCGTGCCTCGCAGGGCGCGTGGAGCGAGGTCCAGCGGGGCGAGCTGACGCGAGTGCTTGGGGAGCTCCATGAGGCCGGCACCACCGTCGCCACCGTCTGTACCGGTGGCATGATCGCCGCCGGGGCTGGGCTGACGAAAGGAAGGCCAGCTACAACCCACCACACCGCGCTCGACGAGCTACGCGCCAGTGGTGCTCTCGTGATCGACGCCCGGGTGGTCGACGACGGTGATCTCGTCATGGCCGGTGGCGTGACTTCGGGGATCGACCTCGCGCTGTGGGTGGTGGAGCGGGAGGTCGGCGGCCAGATCGCTGAAGCCGTGGCCGAGGAGATGGAGTTTCCGCGTAGCACCGCTATCTGGTCTGGTGCGCGCCCCGGAGGACCGACGTCGCCGTAGATCACCGACGGTTGACTAGTTGCGGTGAAGGCCGTCAGATAGCGCGTCGCGCAGCAGTCGCCGGCTTCGATAGGCGTACCGCTAGGGCGCCCGGTTACCACGCGGGTAGTTGGCGCTGGCTTCCTGCCCTGACGCCTCCCGATGCGCCGTCTCCGCGCTGCGACTCCTCGATGTCACCGCCGTTGGACCGTCGGTTATGTCAGCCCCTTCCTGTGGTCAGCGAGTACGCCCTCGATGACGGCGCGAGGGTCGAGGCGCCAGCCGAAGCGGAGCGCCGCCATCTTTGCGTCGCTGTGCCGTTCCTTCTCGGCGGCCAAGGCGATGAGCGCTTTCCAGAGTGCCCAGCCTCGTCCACGAGCCCACGTTGCGGAATCGAGCCCTAGGCTGCGGTGGAAAATCTTGCGGTCGCCTTCGGTGAGAAAGGTCCAGGCGATGGCGAGGTCGCAGGCAGGGTCGCCCACCGCGGCGCAGCCGAAGTCGATGACGGCTCGCAGGACGCCGTCTACGATAAGAAGGTTGGCCGGAGCGACATCGCCGTGTATCCACACTGGCGGTCGGTCCCACTTGCTCGCCAGGGACGCCTCCCACACCTCGACGGCAGCCTCGGCGTCGATTTTGCCGGCCACGAGCTGGATCGAGTGTCTTGTCTGCTTGTCGTACACTTCCAGCGGACCGCCGCGGAAGAAGTTGTGCTCGCCCGCCGGAGGCCCGCCGGCGGCGTCGATCCAGTAGAGGCGCCAAGAAAGCCGGCCAGTTCGGCAGCGAAGACGCTCAGGTCCGAGATCCCATCCGCCGTGGCGGGTTCACCGTCCAGCCAGCGGTAGATGGACCACGGCCACGGGAACCACCGGTTCGGGCGACCGAGGGCCACCGGCTCCGGAATCGCAAGCGGCAGCTGGCCGGCAAGGACTGGCAACCAGCGGTGCTCCTTGT
>DASZDM010000334.1:0-9755 GCA_035942015.1 Acidimicrobiales bacterium
CCGAACTGGCACCGCCGCTGGTGCTGCGCGGCCTGGCGTTGCGCAGCGGATCCGCCGGCGCGGGCTTCGCCGAACTGGCACAGCCGCTGGTGCTGCGCGGCCTGGCGTTGCGCAGCGGGGCTATGCCTCATAGATCGTCGCTGCCAGGGCCTCGTCCGCTTCGTCGACAGGGCTGATCGTCGACGACGCCTCGATCACCCCCCGGTAGAGCCGGTCGGCGGCCGAACGGGCGGCGGCTGCGGTAGCGGGAACCGGCGCGCCGTCACCGAATTGGCGCAGCAGGTCGACGAGCTGCTTCACGTTGCGCACGAAATCACCGCCGGAGAGCTCCTCGTCGTCGAGGATCTCCTCGAGGTCATCACCCGATGCCCAGGCGTGGGCCAGGCCGACGAAGCCGGGGTCGGGCGTGCGGGTCACGGGCAGGCCGGCTTTGGCCTCGGAGGCGACCAGCTGGAGATGGAGGCGTCCGATCTCCGTCCAACGGTGACGCAGCTCCGAGGAGGGGAACCACGGCGCCGCCGGCTCCGCCCGTCCCCGGGATTCGAAGGTGAACACCGACGTCAGCGCGGCCAGCTCCGGGGCATCGAGCCCGTCGAGCAGCCCATGGTCGAGGCATGCGGCGATGAGCAGATCGGCTTCGTGGTAGATGCGCCCCAGGCGCTGCCCGGCCTCGGTCAACGCCCAGCCGTCGAGGTAGCCCCACTCCTCCAGGACGCCGAGGACCCGGTCGAAGGTGCGGGCCAAGGTGTCGGTACGGCCCTTGACCTGGGCCTTGAGCTGGCTCACTTCTCGGTCGAGACGCTGCACCTGGACCCAGGCCCGACGGTGGCGCTCCAGGTCGGCGCAGGCCTGGCTGGGATGCTCGGCCACGGCCAACGCCAACTCGTCGATCTCCGGATCGGGATGCCTGGCCCGGAGCCGGGGCCGGGCCAGACGTGAGCGGGCCAGGCGCTGGGCCACGGCCCGCTGGAAGCTCGGCGAGTTGGGGGCATAAGGCGAAGGCATGGCGATGCGACCGAGGGCCTCCGGCACCTCGTTGAAGTCGTCGGAGCCGAGGGTGAGGCGGCGCCGTTTGGGGGTCAGCACCCGGACCTGGGCCCCACCCCGACGCCGGGTCGCGGACAGAACGGCCGCCGGTCCCGCCGACTTGCCGCCGGGCACCCACACCACGTCGCCGGGCCGGAGCTGGGCCAGAGCCTCCTCGGTCTGGCGTCCCGACGAAGGGCGGCTCGAGCGGGCCCGCTCGAGCCGGCGCTGCAGCGTGAACAGGGCCTCAGTGTCGCCACGGTCGCACACCACTTCGGCGCGGGCGGCGGCGAGCTGGCGACTCAGGCGTTCGAGTCGTGATTCCATGCCCACCACGTCGCCGTCGGCCTGGTACTGGGCGAAGGAGAGGTTGAGCAGATGATGGGCCCTACCGGCCGAGTAGCGCCGGACCAGGTTGGCCGCCATGTTGTAGGTGGGTCGGAACGACGACGAGATGGCGAAGGAACGGGCCGAGACGAGCGCCGCCACCTGTTCGAAAGCCAGGAAGGGCGACCACAGGACGATGGCGTAGCCGACGTCGTCGAGGCCACGGCGCCCGGCCCGCCCGGTGAGTTGGGTGTACTCGCCGGCGGTCAGTTCCTGATGTCGCTCGCCGCCGAACTTGGTCAGCTTCTCGATCACCACCGCCCGGGCCGGCATGTTGATGCCGAGGGCAAGCGTCTCGGTGGCGAAGACCAGCTTCACCAGGCCGGCGACGAAGCACGCCTCCACCGCCTCTTTGAACGGTGGCACCATCCCGGCGTGGTGGGCGGCCATACCGGCCTCCATGCCGACCATCCACTGAGACCATCCCAGCGCATCCAGGTCGGCGTCGGCCAGCCCGGCCGTGCGCTCGTCGCAGATGGTGCGGATGCGCCGGCGCTCCTCGGCGTCGGTCAGGCGCAGGCCGGCCTCTAGACACTGGCGGACAGCTGCGTCGCAACCGGCCCGACTGAAGACGAACGTGATCGCCGGGAGCATCCCCTCGTCGGCCAGCAGCTCTGTCACTTCGTAGCGCCGTGGCGTGCGGAGGCGACGTCCGTGGGCGCCTTGGCGTTGGCGGCGCGGCCCCACCTGGCTGCCGGCTTCAAGACGAAGGGCGTCGGGATTGGGCCGGCCGTCCACCAGGGTGGGGAACAGATGCAGGCGGTCGGACCCCTGCTCGCCCACCAGATAGAGGTTGTGCAGGGTCACCGGCCGGCGTTCCTCGACCACAGCCGTGGTCGGCCCACGCACGGTCGTGATCCAACGGCTGAGCTCCTCGGCGTTGGACACGGTGGCCGAGAGGCAGACCAGCACCACCTCGGGGGCCAGGTGGATGATGACCTCTTCCCACACCGGGCCCCGGTAGGCGTCCTGGAGGTAGTGCACCTCGTCGAGCACCACGTAACGCAGGCCGTCGAGCATGGGAGATGCGGCGTAGATCATGTTGCGAAGCACCTCGGTGGTCATCACCACCACCGGGGCGTTGGGGTTGACGGAGGTGTCGCCGGTGAGCAACCCCACCCGGCCGGTCCCCCAGCGGCGGGAGAAATCGGCGAATTTCTGGTTGGACAGGGCCTTGATGGGGGTGGTGTAGAAGACCTTGCCTCCTTGGGCCAGGGCATCGGCCACGGCATGCTCGGCCACAACCGTCTTGCCCGACCCGGTGGGGGCGGCCACCAGGACGGACTGCCCGTCGTCGAGGGCAGCGATGGCCCGGCGCTGGAATTCGTCGAGTTCGAAGTCGTACTTCAGCTCGCCCGCCGGCGCCGTCATGTCGACGCCAGGGCGGCTCCGACGGTCGGCCTCACGAAACAGCCTCCGTCTCGTCGCCCCGCTTGATCACGAAACGGCCCAGGAGGATGGAGATCTCATAGAAGAGAATCATCGGAACGGAGAGGGCGAACAGAGTAAACGGGTCGCCGGAAGGCGTGATGATCGACACGGCGACGAAGATGCCCACGACCGCCCATCGCCGCCAGGAGGCCAGGCGCTGCCAGGTGAGCGCACCCGCCATCTGCAGGAACACCAACACGATGGGGAACTCGAAGCCCACGCCAAAGGCCAGCATCATGAAGGTAACCAGGCTCAGGTACTTGTCGGGGGTATAGCTGGCGTCGAACTCCGGGCCACCGATCTCGTTCAGGAAGGACAAAGCGTTGGGGAAGGTCCACAGGGCCAGGCCGGCACCGAGGACGAAGAGCACGACCGAGGAGGCCACGAAGGGGATGGCGTAGCGCTTCTCCTTGGGGTAGAGCCCGGGCGTGATGAACCGCCACAGCTGCCACATCACCACTGGCAGCGCCAGCACCAGGCCCACGTAGGCCGACACCTTGAGGCGAACCGAAAGGCTCTGGAGAGGATCGGTGACGATGAACTCGCAGTTGTCCGGGTAGAGGTCGCAGTAGGGCGCCTGGAGGACCTGCAGCACGGGGTTGTAGAGCAAGAAGCCGATCACCCCGCCGATCGCCAGGGCGATGACGGCCTTGACCAGGCGCCGGCGCAACTCCGTGAGGTGCTCGACGAGGGTCATGCCCTCGTCGAAGGTCTCCGGTGGCTGGTCGTCGTCGTCGGACTTGCGCCGGGAGCGCAGCTCCATCAGGTGTTCGTGGCGCCGCTGGTCCCCGGCTCGGCGTCAGCGTCGGAGCTCTCGCCGTTGGTAGGGGCGGAGCGGCCGTTCGGGCTCGTGGGCACGTCGGTCACGTCGGTCGGACCCCCGGTGGGTACGTCGCCGGCCGGAAGCCGTGGGGAGGCCAACGTGCCCCCACCGCTGGCCGGCGTCGTCTTCTTCGACCCCGGCCCGGGTTTGCCGTCCACCGGCTCCTTCATGGCGTCGCGCATCTCGGCCTGGAACCCGGTGCTGAGCTTGCGCATCTCGCCGATGGCTTTGCCGACCTGGCGGGCGGCGTCCGGCAGCTTGTTGGGACCGAGCACGAGCAGTGCCACCACGAGGACCACGAGCAGCTCGGCAGGGCCGATGTTGAGCACTTGGCAATGCTACCGGCCTCCTACCGGCTCGCTCTGCACGGTCGAAGGGCGAAGGGCCGCCTCTGGCAGTACGTCCTGGCTGCTCCGCCAGGAAAAGGTCACTTCGTTCGAACCCCGGCGGACAGCCGGCTGAACCAGTCTGTCGTGTCCAGGAGCTGGTGAAAGGTCGCCAGCTCGTCCGCCGTGAAGATCGGGCCGTCGTGGCGTTCGGACAGCTCAGCCGGCCGCCGCCACATCGTCAGGGGCGTTCCCACGCCGACGAGGAGCTGGATGACCCGGGATTCGGCTGGCTTGGCCGTGGCCTTGCTGCAGACCGGGCACCGGAAGGCGTAGGAGCCGGCGTTGTCGTCGACGCAGACTCGTACCTTCACGTCGCTGCTGGTGAGCTTGATGTCGCCACAGTCGGGGCAGGTCGCTCGAACCGTCGCCATGGTCGTCCCTCCTCGAAATCGGTGCCGGTGCCTGCCGTGTCGGTCACGGCATCGCACCGGTGATCTATCCATCGGCACTCAGGCCGGCCACCTTGAGGGGCAGCCGGTGCGTCGGGGCAGGATGGCCTCCGTGACCACCCACTACCCCTCGCTCCTGCAGCCGCCGGTAGCGTTCGCCCGCCACACTCCCGGGCCGGACGCACCCGAGGACACGCTCGCCTACTTCCGTGGCGCCCTGGCCCGCGGAGCGACTGGATTGGCGTGCGACGTCCATCTGACCGAGGACGCCGAGCCGGTGCTGCACGACGGTCCGGTGCTGCGCCTCGGACTGCGGCGTCGGCCACTGTCAAGCCTCCCTGCAGCCGGCCTTCCGCCTTCGATCGTCCGCCTGACCCAGCTCTACGACACCTGCGGGACAAACTTCCATCTTGCCGCCACGCTGGTCGACCAGACGGCCGCCGAAGTGGTGACGGCCGTCGCCCGGGGAGCCGGCGGTGATGCCGAGGCAACACTGTGGCTGTGCTCGCCCGAGTGGCGACAGGCGGCCTCGTGGCGAGGATGTTCCGATCGGGCCCGTCTGGTGGAGGTCACCCGCCTACGGTCACTCGACGAAGGCCCCGAACGCCGGGCGGCCAGGTTGGCGGCAGCCGGGGTCGACGCCATCGAGCTGCGTGACATCGACTGGAACGCCGGCCTCACGACACTCTTCCATCGCTTCGGCCTCCTGGCCCTGGCCGGGGCGACGTCGCATCGCCATCGCCTCGACACCGTGCTGGACGCCGGGGTCGACGGCGTGAGCAGCGACCGGGTCGACACGATGGTGGCGGCCATGGCGATGGCCGGCTGCGAACGGAAACTCCTCTAGGAGCGTGCTCCTAGAGGAGTCCGAGATCCGTGAGCGGCCACACCTTGACAAAGGCCCGGCCGATGATGAGCTCCTCGTCGAGCGGACCGAAGAAGCGGCTGTCGCGGGAGTCCTCCCGATTGTCGCCCATCACGAAGACATGCCCGGGAGGAATCGTCTGCGTCTCGACGCCCGACGTTTGCGCTCCTTCGGCAACGTAGGGCTCCTCCATGGCCACCCCGTTGATGACCAGCTTTCCGTCCTGGGAGCCCACGGTGTCGCCTTCGACGGCGACCACCCGCTTGATCAGGTCCTTGATGTCGCTCTCGGCTTCGCTGGGTGGCCGCTCGAACACCACGAGGTCGCCCCGGTTCACCTCGTGAAGGTCGTAGCTCAACTTGTTGACCAGTACCCGGTCGTCGATCTCGAGGGTGGGGAACATGGAGGCCGACGGGATGAAGAAGGCCTGGACGAGGAACTTGGTGACCACCAGGGCGACCACCAGGGCCCCGCCGAGGATGGCTGCCCATTCCAGCAGGTTGCGGGCGAAGCTCGGCGTGCCCTCGGCGTCGTCGCTGTTCTCCTCGTCGGCATACCGGACCACCCCGGAGTTGGGCCCGACGAGGGTGTCGGATTCGAAATCGAGGTCGTCGGAGTGGAGGTCGTCGTCGACCCCGGCATCTATCCCGGCATTTATCTCGGACGGTTCGGCGGAAGACAGACGATGAGGGGCCACGCCCGGTCGAGGCTAGTGGGCCGCTTCGCCGGTCCGTCGCGCGTACACGGAAAGGACACGCCGGGCCGCGGCCCCGGCCACCCCGTCCGCACCCTCGACGACCGTTGCCGCCGGGCCCAACCGCAACAGCAGCCGTTCGAGCCAGGCCCGCTCACTGACCGCCAAGGCGATGCGACAGCGCCCGTTGCCGAGCTCTTCCAGGGATTCGAGCGGGTAGCGCTCGGCGACCCAACGGGCCTTGGGCTCGAGGTCGAGTACGACCCGGGGGTCGTGGGGGTCGGGCTCGAAGATGGTTCGACTACGGCCTCCCGTCGCCCGCGTCGTCCCCACCTCGAAGGTGCGAGCGAGCATGGTCAGGCTGCCGATGCGGTCGAGGCGGAACCGCCGGTGGGCCTCGGCCAGGTGACACCACGCCCGGAGATACCACTGCCCCTCGGCCGCGAAGACGTCATGGGGGTCGACGAGGCGACGGGACCGTTGGTCCCGACCGTAGGTGTAGTAGTCGATCTCCACCTGCCGGCGGGCCGACACTGCGTCGCGCAGCGTCTCCAGCACTCCCGCAGGGGCAGCCCCCAGCTCGACGTCGAAATCGACGGTGGGGTCGACCCCGAGCACTGCCGCCAGCTTGGTCAGGCCCCGGGCCAGTGGACCCTCCGGATCAGACCCGGGGACGGTCAGCGCGGCTGTCCCCGCCGCCACCAGGGCCAGTCCCTCCTCGGGGGTGAGGCGCAGCGGACGCTCCAGGTAGTCGGCGTAGCGGATCCAGACTCGCCCATCGGCCACCTCCACGTCGATCAACGAGTCAGGGGTGAAGGGATGGACGCCACAGAGGAACACCAGATCGAGGTCGGCCACCAGCTCGGCCTGACTGAGACCGAAGCGGGAGCACACCTCGTCGAGCGTCGGCCCGTCGCGGGCAACCACCCACGGGACGACGGCCAACAGGCGACGGAGGCGCTCGGGCGCGCTGGGACGGGCCATCAGCCGGCCAGGGCGTCCAGCCAAGAGATCAGGTCATCCCGCAACTCGGGGGGGCCGAGGACCTCGGCATGGTCGAGGAAACCGAGGACGAAGGACCGGAATGCCTCGCGGTTGGTCACCGTGAGGGCCACCTCGACGCTGCCGTCAGGGTGGTGAGCCGTAACCGTTTCCTGGCCCAGTTGATCGACACCCCAACCAGCGAGGTGGGCGTCGATCCGCAACGTGGCTTCCACAAGTGCCTCCTCACCCATCTGCCACGGTGGCGTGGACGCCGAGCGCACGTCGGCCGGACGCTCGAAGGCACCGGCAGGACCGAGTGCCACCTCGCTCTCGAGCCGGTCGAGGCGGAACTGACGCCGCGCCCGGCGATCTCGGTCGTGGCCATCGAGATACCAGTGGCCTCGAGTGAAGGACAGCCGGTGGGGTTCCACCTCCCGCCCTTCGCCCCGATATCGGAAGGTGACGGTCCGGCGTTCACTGACGGCGACGAACAGGGGGACGAGCTCGGGAATGGTGGGGATGGCGGCGAGGGCCCCGGCTTCGGCGCCGGAGTCGGCCTCACCCGGGACACCACCCAGCTTCCAGAGGGCCTCGGTTCCTCGCAACCCCTCCAGACGCACGGCGGCCCCGGCCAGGTGCAGGGCAGCCAGCTCGTCGGCCTCCAGACCTGGGTCCCGCAAGGCGTACTGGTCCCGAGGGATCCTGTAGGCCTCGATCAGCGTCCCATCCCGCTCCACCTCCTCGACTGCCAAGGGGATGCCCATGTCCCGCAAGGCCTCCTTGTCTCGCTCGAAAGCCCGCCGGGCAGAGCCCTTGGCGTCGTCAGCGGGATAGCCGGGGACCCGCTCATGGAGCTCCTCGCGGGTGAGGGGGCGGCTGGTGCTCAGCAGGGCAGCGGTGAGGTTGAACAGACGCTCCAGGCGCGACGACACGCCAGGCGAGGGTACCGGCGGTCAGCGGCGGATGACGGCCTGGACCTCGTCCACGTGCACGGGGACGGACGCCTCGGTGACCAGTCCGTCGACCGTCCCCGACTCGGCGCCCAGCCGCCACTCTGCAGTCCACGCCTGACGCACCGTCACCACGTAGTCTCCCCGGTAGCGGTAGCCGTGATAGATGCGCCCGCTCGGATAGGCCTCGCCCTCAAAGGCGAACGGACCGGCTTCCGGGCTGCCGTCGCCCCAATCGACCCAGTAGACGCTGCTGGCCTCCACCACGATGGGCCCGAGCTCGGTGGCGCTCGGCCCGACGCGGTGGGCGAGGCTTCCATTCGTCTCCAGGTAAGCGGCCAACCCGGTGATGGCCTGGCCGTCGGGAGCGATACGGGGCTCCGGGGGCGGGAGCGGAATCTGGCGTAGGAACGCCTCCGCCACCTGGCCAGGACTAGGAGCAGCCTCGGCGTCCTCCTCGTCGCAGGTGGGGACGCCACTCTCGGCGGCGTAGTTCACCATGCCGGCGTTGTCGAAGTGCTCTGCCGCGGTCATGGGTGTGTCCCGTCGGCCGACGACACGGTAGATGCAGGTGTCGGCACCGTTGATCGGGCCCCGGAATTGGTACTGCGTGGTGACATGCTCGGGCACCGGCCGGCTCGATTCCCCGCGACCACTGACCCGCCGGCCGGCCGGGGCAGCCACCTCGCCCGGCGACGCCGCTCCCGGGTTGGTGATGACGAGCTTGTCGTTGTTGTCGCCTGCCCTCGCGGTTGTTCTTCGTTCAGCTGTGTCTGCTGCGGACGACGGCACGACAAGTCCCATCACCCCCAGAATGAACACTCCTCCTATCGACTTTCGCACGGGTTCTCCGGTTGCGAGCCGTCGGGATTGAGGCCGTCCATAAAAATCATCCACGGTGTCGGGTTGAGCGACGTTGGATCATCTCCGTCCTGCTTTGGCGTGAGGCCAAGATAGAGAGTCCCCGGCGTGACAGGTCTTGTGGTGGTCTCCGAATAGTCCCGAAGGACCTCCACGTAGATGCAGTCTTCGGCAACGGAAAGTACGCGCCTGACTTCATTGCTCAAAGCACCCGCTAAAAGGGTCTCAGAACCGCGTGCAAAGGTCTGGCCCCATGCGTTCACTTCGCGGTCTACCTCCTCGGGCACATAGATAGCCCCCAGAACGTCGATGGCTTCCGCCTCGAGCCGCCTCGTCTCCACGAATGTCTTTGTCGCCTGGGCGTCCACCGCGAACAGGGCGTCCACCACCGCCTGGACGTACGCCTCGTTGATGTCGGCGGGGTTCTCCGGGATGACCGCTGGGTCGATCGGGCGAAGCGTGGTCGGCGTCGTGGTGGGCGACGTCCCTACCGTCCCGGACGGCCCGAGCGCCTCCTCGCCGCCATTGCAGCCGGCCGCCCCCAGCAGGGCCGTCACCGAGAGTACGGAGAACAACGGAAGGCTACGACGCACCTCTCGGACGGTACTCCTGCGTTCCCCGTCCTGTCCAGGGGTTCTGTTCGGCAGCGGGCGGCTCCCTCAAGCTTTTTCTCGATGTTGCCGTAGTCAGACGTAGGTAGGTCTTGCGCTCCTGGCGACACACGTCACCTCGATGCTTACCGGTCGCACCTTCACCGTCACCGAGAGGACGTCCAGCCCATGACCACCACCCGTAGACACACGGTTTCGCCCGGGCGCTCAATGGGCGCGCTCGCGCTCATCCTGGCCTTGGTGGCGTTCATGACCGTGGGAGTCAGCGAAGCGACATCGCACCCCGTATTTCTCGGCACGGCTGACAGCTTCGCCGTGCTGGCCGGCGCCGGGGTGACCAACACG
>DASZDM010000335.1:0-7885 GCA_035942015.1 Acidimicrobiales bacterium
ATCGGGTCCGACGACGTCGGAGCCCCCGACGACACGTTCTCGTCGGTGCGCGATGAGCTCCGTCAGATGGCCTTCGATGGGACGCTCCGGTCGGAGATCGATTCGACTGTCGACGACCCCGGCCTCGCAGTCCGCTGAACCCTCTTGGTCATCGTTGACGACCACCTGGCGCTGCTCGTCCTGGCTGGCGTCCCGGTCACCGACCTCGACGACGACGTTGCGACGACTTCCCGCTGGTACCTCCGACTCGTGTCGGCGGTGACAACAACGCCGTCCGTCGTCTAGGGGGCCCGGTCGCCTGGCGCGCGCACTGGCGTCGGTTCTCGACCCCGAGGCCGCGCTCTCCCCGATCCTGCACCCGGCACGGACCACGCTCCAGGTGCTCCACCCGATGGACTTCGCCGTGGAGACAGCGCGCATGCAGCGGGAGCGACGCCTCAACCTGCTGGCTGCGGAGACGCTCGGCGCTGCGATCCACCACGAAGCCACGATCCAAGTAGCCGCCCCGAACGCTGGCGGGCCGATCGAGCAAGCTGCGCGCGATGAAGGGATCTCCTACGAGGCTCGCTCATCGTGAGGTGCGGTCGACACGAGAAGAACCCCCGTCGCTGGTAGTCGCCTCGATCGGGCTTTCGAAGCTCCCGACAAGTCCTCCGGGTGGCGCACCATCCAACGCCCTGGGGGCTGACTTCAGTAGCCGAACAGGCAGAGGCCACGGACGTTCGTGTAGTTCCCTGGTTCGAAGAAGGTCGCGAGTCGCTTGGACACCGCGGCGAACTCTCGCCTGGGGGACATCGTAAGATTCTGCCGAAGCTCCCTCGGGACCATGAGGATGAGATAGTCAGCGTGGGCGCAGATGTGGCACTTCCAGAAGTCGAGCAGGTCCATGTTGTTGATCGTCGTCTTGCCCCTCTCGACTTCCAAGATGATGCCGGTGCCGGCGACCGGAATGAAGTAGTCGGGACGGAGAGCGCTGGAGTACTCCTCGAACAGGCCCTTCGACTCGTCCCGGAACCCGAGCTCTCGAGCTTTCTCGAGGAAAACGTTCTGCACTTCGGCACTTGATCGGCTGGGTTGGTTGGCCGCAAGCATCTCGGCCATGACTGCCTCGCCTGCGAGGTGGTCCAGGAGCAGATCGGCAATGGCCAGCACGGCCCGGTGCTCATGCGTGTCGCAGTAGCTCTCCTGGACGAAGTCGAGCCGCTCCATAGCGGGAGCTCAGCCGATCGAACATGAGCTCGCAACTCGGACCGGCCCGGACGACTCTCCTCATGGGCGTGCTGCTCCTTCTCCTGACTGTGGTCGGGCATCTCTACGCTCTGATGGATCGAGGCCGGGCGGGGGACGCTCATCAGGCGCGGCGATGGAACTCAGATCGATGAGAAGCTGGTGTCGTACTCGTTGGCCATGCGGGTGATCATCCCGTCGTAGTGGAACGGCGCGCCGGGCCGAGGCGCAGGCGGCTCGTTCACGACGCGAAATGGTGTCCCGTCGTTGGCGCCGTCGATGACGACGACACCCACTCCGTCGAACCCGGTCTCTCTCGTGTTCGACCGTCTGGGGATCTCGGCGAGCTTCTCGAGCGTCCGGATCAGCGACCGCGGTTGGGGCTCCTCCGTGAAGGTCCGATCCACGTTCGTGAGATCCGCCTTGTTCATGTCCGACGATGCGAACCTCGACGACGCATTAATGATGGCGAAGCCGATTGCCAAGGCCTGTCGGCTGGCTCCGTGGACACAGAGGTGTGAGGAGTTCAGCTCGTCGTAGAGACGCGGGAGTGCCCGGATGTGCGCCGTCATCGTCGCCTTGGCCTCTAGTGCGATGAGGACAGCTCCGACAGGCGCGATCGGCAGCTCCGGAAGGGCCTCGAGCATCGATCGTTGCTCGGCCGTCAACCGGATCGCGTATCGCTCTACCAGTCCGGCGAAGGTCAGCCCACGCTCGGGCTGACCGTCCGGTCGGGCCAGGACGAGATCCAGGTCCTTCTTCCGCCCCGTCCCGAAATCGCGCATCGTGTGGTTGACGCCGAGGACCACCTTGCCTTCAGCAACATGGCGACGGAGCAGGGCAGACGACGTGAGCAGGTCCAGCCCGATGCCCCAGCAGGCGACCTTCGAGTGACGGTCGCTCCTCGAATGGTACTGCCACTGGTTTCCGTACTTGTCGGAGATCGTCGCGTGTCGCAACGCCTCCACCAGCAGCTTCGGCCCCTCCATCGACGGAAGCGTAGGGGACATGCGGCGCTCTCCAGGGACCGGCGGCCGGCCTCATCGAACGATCGCCTCGATGCGGTCGGCGGCGTCCTTCGTGGCCTCGTGCGCCCACACCCGCACGACTCGCCAACCCTCCGCTTCGAGGCGGCTGTCGGTGTCCCGGTCACGTCGAACGTTCGCATCGAGTTTCTTCGCCCACCAGTCGCGGTTGGACCTGGGCGCGGTGCCGTGGACCGGGCACCGGTGCCAAAAGCAGCCATCCACGTAGACAGCCACGTGTGCCCTGGTGAACACGAGGTCTGCACGCCGGCGCGTACCCGGCAGTGGCGCCAGGTCGACTCGGTATCGCAGCCCCCGCCGCCACAGCTCTCGTCGGAGCGCCAACTCCGGTGCGGTGTCCTTTCTGGCTTGGCGCTGCATGCGGAGCCGCGTCAGCTCGGACGAGGCCGCGGGGCGGTGGCGGGACGGCTCAGGCGACGGACAGCTCCTCGGCCATGTAAGCGGCGTGCTCGTCGACGTCGTCGAGGAAGCCATCGACGAACCGCAACGTGCCCCGCTGAGCTCGGGAGAGGAACCCGGCGGCTCCGCGAGCGGACAGCGGCTGTCCTGCTCGGAGGTCGACGACCTCGTGGAGGTGACGATACGGCTCAAGAGTGGGCCACATCGACACATCGACGGCCCATACCTTCCCCTTGGCCCCAAAGGCGGCGGTGGGCCACCTCTCACCAGGCTTCATGGGTCGACCGTCGAGAATCGGGTCGCCCGGATCACGCAAGCGGCGGCCGACCCATGCCGAGACGCCCACCGTGACGGCGTTACCGGCGAGCTTCCATCGCGGTCCCTTACGGCCCGGGGCTTCATCGGCGGGTGCCGTCCAGTCCGCTGGGAAGCCCTGCATCTGCTCGGCCTCCTGAACCGCGGGGAGGAGGATGCGCTGGCCGAGCGGAGCCGAGGGGTTCCAGATCGCCGGTTGAGACGGGATGCCGATCGTCGACCCACCCTTGAGGGTGGGCACCGCATCCTGCGCCCATCCCAGCCCGCGCAGCCCTTCGGTCCAGTAGAAGCCGTAGGACTTGTCCGAGAACCACCCAGGGCCGGGCTCACCAGCATCGTCGGAGAACAGCACCGCCCGGGGGTCGATCGTTCGCGAGGCGAGGAAGATGACGCGCTGGCGGCGTTGCGGAACTCCCGTGAACCGCGAGTCCACGAGCCGATAGGCCCACCGGTAGCCGAGCGCCTCGAGTTCGTCGACGAGGTATCGCATGGCTGCTCCACCGTCGAGGACCAGCATGTTCCGCACGTTCTCGAGCAGCAGCATCGGCGCGCGTGGTCGGCGGATGAGCCGGAACACCTCGCCCACCAGACCTGAAGCCCGTCCGTTGATGCCGTCCATACGTCCGGCCTGCGACAGGTCCGTGCAGGGAAACCCGGCCGACACGAGGCCGACCTTGGGCAAGGAGCGAAGGTCTCGCACGTCCTCGACGAGATGGACGTCCGGGAATCTCGCGGAAAGAACTCGGATGGCAGGATCCCAGTTCTCGCAGAGGAGGTCGGCCTCCGCACCGTGGAGCCCGAGACCTCGCTCGATCCCACCGATCCCTGCGAACAGTCCAGCGACGGAAAGTCGGTCCGACGCAGTCATGACCGCCAAACTACATCGTTGGAACTCGGCATCGTAGGGACCTCGGGTGAACGAGACGGGATCGAACAAGCGTTCGCCACCATAACTCACGGGCTCGGGCGTATGCATCGCCACTCCAGGGGCCGGGGTGCCGGGGCACCCGCTGCGGGCTTCCTGGGGCGGAACTCGAGCCGTCTCTCCCCGACGACCCGGGCACGAGCGTGCCCGGCGGTTGCGCTGGGATGTCCCGGTCAACCGAGCTGCCCCCACGATACGCGGGCGCGATGACACCCCGGGGGATGACCTGGACGCGACGAACACTTCCACGGCTCAGCGGGCGACTCCCAGCGAGCGGTGCGGTGGCTCGAGCTCCGGCTGCCGTCCCAGCGCCCGGTCGAGGCGCTCTGCGGCGGCGACCGCAGCTCGATGGCTGCGGGCGTAGGCGCCGTCGGCCACGTCCAAGGCCCGGCTGGGGATCCGTCCGTCCGACCCGAACACGCCAAGCCGTCCGAGCGGCAAGACACTGTCAGCAGAGGAAGAAGATTTCGCCCAGGTGCTCGGGGAACTACTTGGGGAAGTGGTCGTGCAGTTCGTTGTGCCAGCCGTTAGCCGACGGATAGGCAACTCTCCCAAGGCCCGTTCAGCAGCAATCGGGCGGGATGACAGCCAGACAGGCGCCGGCAGCATCGCGCCCCTCGTCCCACCTCGACCGTTCTCACGACCGGGCACCGAGGTTTCGGTACGGCGCCGTCATAGCGATATGCCGAGCGAACGTCCCGGTGGCTCGATCGTCAGGTGGCGGCCGAGGGAGCGGTCGAGCTGTGCGAGAGCCTGGTCGGCCGCTCGCGAGCTTTGGAGGTAGGCCCGGGAGGACTCGGCCTCCTCCATCGTTCCGAGCAGGCGCGGGCCGGTGATCCCGTGCGCCTCGCGGTGCTGGGCGACCCGGCCGGCGGCGTCGTCCCAGGTGGCGACGGCCGGGCCCTCGGTCGGGCGCCGGCCGAGGTGTTCGACGAGGAGGTCTGGCGGGTCATCTCGCATCAGGCCGGCCCGGGTCCGGGCATCCGCGGTGAGGCGGTCTACAACGGTCGCCAGCTCCCGCTCGAGCGGCTGCTCCCGACCCTCTCGCACTTCGGCGACGCGAGCGCGGACGACTTTGGTCCGTTCCTCCAGCTGGACGATCGAGGCTTCGGCGTCCGAGATCCGTTGGGTGGCACGCTCGACGTTGGATCGGGCGTTGTCGATCTCGTGGCGGTGTCTCAGGCGATCGAGCGAGCCGCTGTGCTGTTCGAGGTACCGCTCGGCCTTCGCCAGCTCCCGGCGGTTGGCGTCGATGGTCTCCCGGGCCCCAGATTGGTAGTACCGGATGCTCGTCAGCTCCCGTTCGATGTTGTTGGCCGCGAAGTGCTCGTTCCAGCGCTGGCGTTCCAGGGCGTCTTGGCGCTCGAACCGGTTGCGCAGCTCAGCCGGCGACAGCAGGTCGGCGGTCGCATCGCGGCTCTGGTCGTCGGCCGGAGGCTCGATCGCTTGCCGGTGGGCGATGGCCGGGCGGTCGATCCAGCTGCGGGTGAGGGACTCGGCAACGACGTCGACGGCTGTGTCCTCGCCGCGGCACACGGCGAACACCTCGTTGGAGCTGCGGCCACGGGTCAGCGGGACGTAGACCCCGGCGGCGTTGGTCGGTCCGTCGAGGTAGAACAGGGAGCGGTCGACGGTCCGGCCCTGCGCAGCGTGGCTCGTGGTGGCGTAGGCGAGCTCGATGTGGTCCTGGACGTACGCGACAGGTAGCTCGACGCGGCCGGTCCTGCCCTCGACGGTGAGGGTGCCGGCGGCCCCGACTCCGGTGACGAGCCACTGGTCCCGGTTCTTGACCATGAGGTTGCGGTCGGTCACGAGGTGACGGTCGTTGTGCCGAGTGGCGACGACGTCGCCAACGTGGATCTCGTACGGGCCGACTGCAACGGTCGGACCGGGCCGGAGCTCGCCGGCGTCGAGGCGGAGCTGCTGGGCACGCTGGTTGAGGTCGAGCACCGCCTCGCGGGTGGGCGCCATGAGGGCGACGGACTCGCCTCGAGTGGTCGCCTGCCACCAGACATCGAGAACCTTCGCCCGCATCTGGCTCGCGGTGCCGCCGTGGAGCCGGCCGTGCTCGTCGTAGGTGTCGACGATGGCGACATCGCCCCGCCGGAGCCGGAGGCTGGCCTCCCGCTCCCAGGCCTCGCCGAACCGGTGGACCGTTGCCAGCTCGATGGCGCCGAAGGAGTCGACGATATGGCCGAACATCCCCGACCGGCCGATGGCGGAGAATTGGAGCGGGTCGCCGATGAGGATGAGTCGCCACGAACGACGCTCGGCGAGGTCGGCCAGCTCGGCGAGCTTCGGGGTGGAGGCCATCGCCGCTTCGTCGAGCACGACGGTGGCCCCGGGCGGCAGGTCGTAGCGGTGGTCGGGCGGGCGGTCGAGGCGATGCTCGATCAGGAGCTTGTCGAGGGTGTCGGCGGCGAGGCCGGCGTCGGCGTCCAGCACTTCGGCGGCGGCTGCAGAGGGGGCGAGGCCGAACACCGCTCTCCCCTCCCGTCGCAGCTGCTCGACGGCGGGCCGCAGCGCGGTGGTCTTGCCGGTGCCGGCCGGTCCGACGACGAGGACCAGCTCCCGGATACCCGCGACGGCGTTGGCGACATCGAGCTGGGCGCCGGCGAGGTCGCCGGGATCTACGAGGTCCGCATCCGAACCCGGAGTGGCCAGGCGCTGCTCGGCCAGCTCAAGGAGGCGCTCCTCCTCGGCGAGGATCGCCGGCAGGGTGAGGACCCGGTCGACCGCCGACTCGGTGGTGGGCCGGCCGTCGCGCCGCAGTGGGGCGTGGTTGGGCACCGGGCGGGACAGGTCGAGACATCGCTCGGCGATGATCTCGTCGGCGAGCTCGTCCAGCCACGGCGCGATTTCAGCGGCCGGCCGCTCGGCCGTTGTCGGGAGGGCCGCTGCCAGCTCCCGGACCAGCTCGGCTACCCGCCACGTCGACTGCTTCTCGCCCAGTGCGGCGAGGGCAGCGTCGGCGAGCCGGTTCCGGTCTACGGCCGGCGGTTGGAGCGGCGCCCGATCGAGCACCTCCTCGGTGAGCTGGGCGGGGTCGATGCCGATGGAGGCGGCGCGCTCGATCCACTCCTCGTGGACCGCAGAGGCGTCGCAGCCGGTCTTGGCCGGCCTGCTCTCGGTGACCGCCTCTCGCTCGAGGCGCCAGCGCTCCCGGGGCGTGGGCGCGCGGTCGAAGGTTGCGGTGAAGCGGTCGAGCTTCTCCTCGATGCGAGCGTCGACCTCGGCGGTGCGGCGGGAGAACGTGTGGAGGACGTCGTCGGGTGCGTCGAGCATCTCGGCGATGCCGTTGACGGGCTTTTGCCAGCGGACGCCCAGGCGGCGGGTCACCTCGCTCCGCAGGCCGGCGTGGTACACGGCGCTGAGGGTGCGCTGGTCGTGCTTGATGGTGCGGGCGTCGAGGGCGAGCCAACGCCCATCGGGCGACAGCACCCGACTGGCGATCACGATGTGGGTGTGGAGCTGGGGGTCGAGGGCCCGGCTCGTGTGCTGGCGGAACGTGGCGGCCGCGATGCCTTCGACGTCGACGACCTGGACCTCGCCGTTCACCCGGAAGCGGGTGTGGGCGTGGCGCTCGATCCAGTCGACGACGGCGGTGACCGCCGCGTCGTGGGCCTGGAGGACGTCGGTGCGCACGTCGACATCGCCGAGCGCGAACAGCACCGAGACCGACTTCGGCGCCGAGCACGTGACGTCGTAGGCACGTGCCGACCGATCGATGAACTTGGTGCCGAGGTCGCGACCGGTTCGGGGGTCGTGGCCGGCCATGAGCTGGAGGAAGTCGTCCTCGTCCACCTCACCGTGCAGCCCCAGCTCAGCCGCGCCGGCTCCTCGCCACCGTCCGGCCGGCTCACCGGAGTCGAGGTAGTAGCTGGGCAGGGCCTCGACGTAGTAGCGGCCGGTGTCAACGCCCTTGAGGGTGGTCGTGCGAGCGGTCACCGCTCGGTCCCGTCAGCGGCCGTGC
>DASZDM010000336.1:0-4873 GCA_035942015.1 Acidimicrobiales bacterium
GGGCCTGATCGGCCCGCGGATGACTTCTGAGCGACTCCATGCGGCACGTCTGCTCGGCCCATCGGAATGGCCGCTTTCAGGCGTTCGATACGGTCCGCTTGGCCGCCACTCGCGTGGATTCCCGTGTCGACGATCCCCGGGCGCACTGCATTGACGCGGATCCCCTCGTTGCGACTTCCTTGGAGAGGCCCACGGTCATCGCGTCGAGCGCGCGGACGTGAAAGCGCCGACCACGTTCACGCTGAGCATCTGACTGACACGCTCGGCACCCATCTCGTCGACTCGACTCTTGGAGGCGACCATGCCGGCGTTGTTCACCAGCGTTGTGACGGTGCCCAGGTCACGGTCAACCCGGGCGAACAGCTCGACGACGTCCGCTTCCACTGACACATCGGCCCGCACAGCGAACGCTCGCCGGCCCAACCCTCGACAGCGCGCCACCACCTCGGTGGCCTCGGCATCTCGCTCTCGAAGGCTGAGGCAAACGTCCCAACCGAGCGTCGCCAGCCGATGGACCGTCGCTGCCCCGATCCCTCGGCTTCCTCCGGTCACGACCGCAATGCGCGAGTCCACGGCCGACAGTTTGGTGCCGCCTGATCATCGCTTGCCCTGGTGGTCTCGCTGAGCGTTGATGCGACTGCGCGCGCCCACGGGTCGGTGCGCTCCGCCAGCGCTCTCGTTCCTCCTTCTCACAAGCCAGCGGCGGGCTGGAGCCCCGCCGATCGACGCGTCCGGAGCGACAACCAGCCGGCGTCCCTAGGGCAGGGATGGAGGAGCCTGTCGAGGAGGGAAGACTCAAGGCATGGACCGCTTACGGGGCCACGGGGAAGGTGGGCACGAAAACCACCCCATGGGCGACACCGGCCTCGCACGGGATCTCCTGGGCCTGATCGAGCGGTTCGCCGGAGGCTACGTTGGGTTGTCGGTCGGTGCGATCGTGGGACACGTCGAGGCCGCGGTGAGTGTGGGGCGTACCGGTCCGGGCGGTGCCTCCCCTGGCCGGGCCACCACCTTCCAGATCGGGTCGGTCACGAAGGCGTTAACGTCGCTTCTGCTGGCGGATGCGGTGCAGCGAGGCGATGTGGCACTCGATCAGCGTCTCGACTCCATCTTCCCGGGGACGGCCACCCATCCCGATGGCCAGCCGATCACCCTCGTGGACCTGGCAACGCACACTTCGGGGCTTCCTCGATTGCCCCCGGGGCTGTGGCATCGGGCGCTGCGAACACCGAAGGATCCCTACTCCGACCTGACACGTGAGCAAGTGGTCGAAGGGTTGCGCCGGCCCCCCAAACGTCCGGCAGGCCGGCGCTACGTCTACTCCAACTACGGCGCCGGCGTGCTAGGCGAGGCGATGGCGAGAGCCTGCGGAAGGTCGTATGCCGAATTGCTCTCATCCCGCATCACTGAGCCCCTGGGGCTGAACGACACAACCGTGGAACGTCAGGTTCATGCAATGAACATCGCCCGAGGTCACAGCCGTCGGGGGAGACCGGTTCCAGACTGGCATCTTGCTGCGCTGGAGGGCGCCGGTGCACTGCGCTCCACAGCGTCCGACCTACTGGTCTTTCTCCGCGCGCACCTCCATCTCGGACATTCGGCGCTCGAGGATCCGATCAGGACGGTGGTCGAGCGGCGCTGGCGGGTACGGGAGGGGCTCCACGTCGCGCTGGGTTGGCATGTCCTGGAGCACCAGGACGACTCCGCTTGGTGGTGGCACAACGGCGGGACAGGCGGGTTCTTCAGCTTCGTCGCGTTCGATCCCTCAACAGCGACAGGCGTTGCCGTGCTGTCCAACAGCGCTCGATCGGTCGACCGTCTGGGCATGGCGATCATGGAGGACCTCCGGCCTCGCTGTCCGACCTGATGCTCCTGCTTTGTGGTTGCGCCTCCGGGATACCTTGTGCTTCTATGCATCCGGCGCAAGGTACGGAGGGTGTGATGCAGATCGAGAAGGACCTCGTCGCGGCGTCGGCAACGCCGCTGGTGTTGGCGATCCTCGCTGACGGCGAGAGCTACGGGTACGCGGTTCTCAGACGCGTTCGGGAGCTCTCCGACGGTGAGCTGGAGTGGACCGATGGGATGCTCTACCCGCTGCTCCATCGGCTGCACCGGCTCGGATACGTGAACACGGAGTGGCGAACCCCGCCCGAGGGGCGGCGCCGCAAGTACTACGCGCTCACCGACGAGGGGCGTGCGGCACTCGCCGAGCACAAGCGCCAGTGGCTGACCGTGGCCCGGACGTTGGGTGGCGCCTGGGAGGGCGTCGACCCCCTTCGGCTCGTGCTGGGGAGCGCCTGACCCATGGAGGCGTTGGAATCACAGATCGCGGAGTGGCGCGGCTTCGTCGCACAGCGCCCCGCGGTCGACGACCGAGACGTGGAGGAACTGGAAGCCCACCTGCGCGAACAGATCGCTGATCTGGACGCGGCCGGTCTGGCTGCCGACGAGGCCTTCCTCGTCGCCGTGAAGCGGATGGGAGGCCTCGACTCGTTGTCACGGGAGTTCGCGCGCGAGCACAGCGGGCGGCTGTGGAAGCAAATCGTCCTGTCCGGCGGCGGGGAGCAGGAACAGTTGGACAGCCGCTGGCCCGAGGTGCTGGCGTGCGCCCTTGCGGCGGCCCTCACGGTCCAGGTCGCACGCCTGGCCTCAGGGTTCCCGGGCGACGAGTCGTTGTGGCTGCTGCGGAACGCGAGCCTGCTCGTGGTGCCGTTTCTCGCCGGCTATTTCGCGCGCCGACGGCGACTCCCCCTGCGCCAGTGCCTGCTGACGGCGGCCCCGTTTGTTGTCGCCGCCGTGGTGGTCAACCTCTACCCGTACCGCGAGGGAGGGTCGACCGAGCTGCTCGTCGCCGCCCACCTCCCCGTGGCCCTGTGGTTCGTGGTCGCCTATCCGTACATGGGCGGCGTCGTGCGGTCGCACGAGCGGCGCATGGACTTCGTCCGTTTCACGGGCGAGTGTTTCATCTACTACGTGCTGATCGCACTCGGCGGCGGCGTGCTCATGGGGCTCACCGCGCTCATCCTCGAACCCACGGGTGCCGGGAACGGTGAGCGGGTCATCGAGTGGGTGTTGCCCTCGGGAGCGGCGGGCGCGGTGATCGTGGCGGCATGGCTCGTCGAGTGGAAGCAGCGGATCGTGGAGAACATGGCGCCGGTGCTCACCATGGTGTTCACGCCGCTGTTCGCGGTGATGCTGGTCTCCGCCGCCACCGTCTACGCCGTGAGCGGACTGGGCGGCGCGTTCGATCGCGAACTCCTCGGCGTCCTCGACGCCCTGATGGTCGTGGTCCTCGCCCTGGTGCTGTACGGGATGTCCGCGCGGGACGCGTCGCAGCCGCCGGGGTGGATGGACCGCATCCAACTGGTCGCCGTCGCCAGCGCGCTGCTCCTCGACTTCATGGTGCTCGGTTCCATGGTGGCCCGGGTGGGTGAACTCGGGTTCACCCCGAACCGCACAGCGGCGCTGGGCCTCAACCTCGTGCTCCTGGTGAACCTGGCCGGAACCGCTTGGCTGTCCACCCGGTTCCTCACCGGACACAGCACCTACCACCGGCTCGAGCGCTGGCAGACCACGTACCTGCCTGTCTTTCCCCTCTGGGCCGCCACCGTGGTCGTCACCCTCCCGCCACTGTTCGCCTTCACCTGATCCCATCGACGCTACGAGGTCCATCCATGAGCGCCGCCGCCCCACCCGAGGCGGCGGCTACGGTCGTCGGTGCTGTTGGCGGTTGTGGTAGGCGCACCCGGCAGCCGCACCGCGAGCGCTCGCTCAGCTCGCGGACGATCTTGACGAGCGCGGAGCGGTGACGGTCCAGAAAGCCTCGGAGCATGTCCTTCTCGCCGGCAGTTGTTCCTCGAACACGTGCATAGAGTGACCGCTCGGTGCTGACGAGGGCGCGCATGTGGTGATCGCGCTACGGGCCCCTTGGGAGCGATCCCCGGGTGACCGGGCTCACCGCGTCGTCCGGCTCGACCGGGCGACGGTGCCGTGGGCGCTTCGAACGATGTTTCGCCCCTGATGACCGCCCGGTCTACCGCAGTGAGGGCGGTCGCACGAGCCGTGGTGGCGGTGGTGCCGGCGGTGGGTATCTGGATGTTCCTCTACGCGATCGGGGAGAACACCGCGCCGGCTGGGCAACTCGTGGTGGCGGTACCGGTCGTGGTGCTCGCCCTTCTTCTCTACGAAGCGTCAGGGCGCTGGCGCTGGCGCCGTCAAGCCGACGGGAACCAGGAGCCCGAGCAGGTGGCTCGCAAGATCGCACGGGCGGTCGTGGCCACGCTGGTGGCGGCGGGAGTCTGGGCAGGCGTCTACGCGTACGCCGTCGACCTCTCCCGCAACACCTGGTTGGGCGCCGCCATCGTCTTCGTTGGCCCGCCGGTCGTGGGCCTGGCTTCACTCATCTATCTCAAGCTGCTCCGCCGGCGTAGGGCCTGAGCGGACTGTCGCCGCGCCATTGCCCGGGATCGGGCAATCTAGCTCGGTGGCGCCGTTTCAGTCTTGGCCTCGATGGGCTCAGGCATCGCTTCTGGTGATCGGGGGCGTACTGGTCGCCGGAGCCCTCAACTTCGTCCTCGGCGGCGGGAGTCCGGGGGCGTTTCTTGCAGGCGTCATTCCCGGAGCCATTGCGGGGACATTCGTATTTCTCGCGTACCGGTTCCGACGGCCGTAGTAGTCCCGGGAACCCGCCGGCGCCGCACCGATGAGTTCGCCCGGCGCCACTCGTCTCAACCAGCGAGCACGACCCGCCGCACCCACCAGCGAAACGAGAGGACCCAGCGATGGCGACACTGAACAAGATCACCCCTTGCCTGTGGTTCGACACTGAGGGGGAGGAGGCGGCGACCTTCTACACCGGCGTCTTCGAGAGCTC
>DASZDM010000337.1:0-2372 GCA_035942015.1 Acidimicrobiales bacterium
GCGAACCGACCCGAGGGACCTGGCCGCCAGCCCATCTTGACGAGACGTTCCTGCCACAGATCTCGCTCGGTCCAGACGACGAACTCGGCGAGCTGGTCCCGTTCCACCAGTTCCGTACGCAGCTCCCGTCGGACTCTCTCCTCGAGTTCCACCGTCACTCCAATATCTTGCTGCATCCGATCGACAGGGTGTCGCCCGGGGGTCGGACCGCCAGCGCACCCACTGCCGGCTCGACGGCGAGCGAGGCGAGCACGACCGGATAATCGGCGCTCCTGGGACGCGACGGCGAGCCGTTGGCCGCCGCCGCTCGAGGCCCTCGCGAGGGGCACGTAGGAGCGGCTACCCAAGCCAGACGAGACCGGCCGGAGTTGGCCCGAACCCGCAAACGTCGTAGAAGTTGTGCATCAGGGCCGCGTCCGAATCGACATGCATCCACTCACCGTGGCCTCGGCACGCCTCGATCGCGTCTAGGACGATTGCTCTCCCGACGCCCCTGCGCTGCCAGTCCGGATGCACGGTCGTATCGAGCATGAAGAAGTGGACTCCGCCGTCCCATGCAACGTTGACGAACCCGACGAGGAAACGAGCCGTCGAGAACGCAGCCACCCAGGTGAAGCTGCGTTCGAGAACTGGCTCGAAGTCGCATTTTCGGTGGCCCCATGCCTCCTCAAAGAGGTTCTGCAACGCCTCCCGGTCAAGAGGAGGCCGTCGTGCGTAGACCACGGCATTCATCCACCGACCCTATGACGTGGGTGGCTCCGGCGGCCACCTACTTTGTACCCGCTCCGAATGGTCAGGCCGCCAGCCCGAGTCCCGCTCCGATCAGACGGTCGCGGGCGGGGGCGTCGGGCCCACCCACTACCGGTGGGATCACCGCGGGGCGCGGACAACGGCACGTCGGTGCGGGTGGAAGGGGGAAGCCGGCTCCGTCGCTGACTGAGGAAGTATCACGATGGGGCAGTGTTGGCGCGCGGCCCAAGAAGGTGCTACCGACGGGCAGTGATGAGCGCCGGTGGCTGCCCCGGCGACCCTCTAGCGAACGTCGTGGAGCATCCACACATTCGGCTCCCAGTACCGGCCCACCCCTTCGGTGACCGTCAGAGGAGCGAGCCCGCCGGGAAACACGTAGTCGCCGTCATCAGGGAGCGGGAGTCCCGTCCATTGCTCCCACTCCTCGACCGAGCCGGTGATCCTTGCCGAGTGCGGCTCGGGGCGAAGCACCATCGCTCCCAGGCGTGTGTGCACGCGCATCCACGGGTCGAAGGGCAAGCCGTCGTCGCGCAGCCACCGGCAGTACTGTTCGATGGGGATGAGGGGGTAGCGCTCCTTCAGCTGGGTCGAACTGGTGCCACCAGGGTAGAGAGCCCGGCGCTTCGAGCGGCCTGGGCCATGGCCCGGAGTACCACTGCGCTCAGCCCTCGCTCCCGTTGGTCGGGGGCCACCTCAGCAGCCAGAGCAGACAGCGCCGTCGGCGCCGCCGGTTCGTTGAGGGCCCGTAGGCCGACGGCGTCGATGCCGGCGGGCAGGTCCTCCAGGGTGCCGTCCCAGCGCAACGGAATGGCCTTGCCCCCGGGCCACCACTCGCTCCAGCTCGGTGTCGTAGACGAGGACCTGCACATGGGCGTGCTGCGGATAGAGGGCGGAGAAGTAGTGGCTGCTGACATCGCCGTGGAGGTCGTACTCCGGCCACACGACTGGAAAGCAGGCTTCGGCGTGCTCCCAGAGCTCCGGGCGCTCCTCCGCGGTGAACACGGCGAGGTGCGGTGCATCAGGAAGGGCTACGCCGTACATGGGCCCGTGATGAGGTTCCGGGCGGCCTCGCCGTGAGGCGCGGGGTGTGGGCGCTGCGGTCCCTCCCGGACGCTAGCCAGTGTCTGTTCGCAAGCGGCAGGACAGCCGCTGGTGTCCAAAACTCGTCTCATTGCTCCGGTGCCAGGACATCAAAGTGGTAGCTGGGGAGGTGGCGTCCGGGAACAGACTGTCCGGGAACGTTGCCCACGAACACGACGCCCATCCGTTCGTAGAACTGAGCAGCACCTGGATCGGAGTCGATTCGGAGCCGACTGAACCCGGCAGACCGCGCTGCTTCGACGAGATCAGCAAAGAGGATGCGTCCGACGCCGGTTCCAATGACGTCAGGATCTACAAAAAAGAACGAGACCTCGGCGTCGCCGTGGGTAGCGTCTCCGAGCGCGTAGAAACCGACGACACGACCGTCGTCGTTCTCAGCAACTGTGACGTGAAGTCGACTGACGTCTTCGGGACTCAACCGCAGCTCGTCGCGGCAGGCCTCCAAGAACGCTTCGTCGTAGCCCCAGTAGCGTTTGGACCGAAGCGCCAGCTTGGTGAGGGTCCTCGCTTCGTCGGGACGT
>DASZDM010000338.1:0-8856 GCA_035942015.1 Acidimicrobiales bacterium
GTGGGGGCCGGCCTGGCCGCCACTGGCTTCCTGCCCCTCGTGGTGCTCGGCGTCACCGCCGCCTTCGCCTGGGTGGTCCTGGTGGTGGCCGTCACCTCGGCGTTGTCGGCGGTGTTCAAGACGGCCCTCTACCGGTGGGCCAAGGGCCTACCCGTCGATCCGGCCTTCGACGAAGGTGAGTTGTCCGGGGCCTTTCGCCCCCGCTGATCGCCTGCCGCTATTCGTAGTCGTCGGCCTCCACCACGTCGACCACCTCGACGTCGATGGGCTCGAGGGTGCCGTCGTTGGTGATCTCCGCCGAACAGGCGGTGACGCCCACGACGAGGTCGATCTCGGCTCGGAGGTCGACATGGTCCCCCGGCCTGGAACTCGGCGGTGTGATCGTGACCCGACCGGTGCCGGGGTCGGCGGTGACCACCATGAACAGGTTCAGCGTGGTGGGAATGCGGTCGGGCACGATGCCGAAGGCACCGAGGTGGGTGGCCAGGTTCTCCAAACAGCTGGGGTGGCCGCTGACGCCGTAGAGACGCTCGAACATCTCCGCCGAGCAGGGGGAGATCAGGAAGTCGTGACGCCCGGCGGTATCGGCGGTGATGGTCAGCATCGGCGTACTGCGGTTGGAGTACAGCACGCTCCCGGTGGTGACATAGAGCGTCCCGCCGTAGTCGATCGTCCGCCCCGACGACAGCCACTCGTCGACGTCGCCGGAGGCGAAGGCGGTGACATCGGAGACCTGGCCCCCGGTGGGTGAGGACACCCGCAGCGTCTGACCGGCGGCCAGGCGCATCGCCGTTCCCGACTGGGGGGCGAGGCGGACCCGCCGCCGCGCCGTGGTCATGTTGTCGCCGCCATCGGTGGATGGTCTACTACCACACGTGGCGGGTTCTTCTGCGGCGCCGGGGAGCCCGGGCGCTCGCCGGCGGGCTCTTCGCCTGTCCGAGCTGTTGACCCTGTCCGACCAGACCGACGAGCACGGCCGGCTGCTGCTGGAGGACTCCGCTCCCCGTCAGGCCCAGAAGCGGGCGCGCCGGTCGGGCGTCCCCATGGTCGACGCTGCCTGCGACTACGCCGATTCACCGTCGCGTGTCGGCGGCCGGATGAACGTCTCCGCCTACGAGGCTCTGCGCCACGACGTGGCTGAGGTGCTCAACGGCTTCACCTGGTTGGCCGAGCTCCAGGCCAGGGCCGCGCCGAACGTCGGTCGGGGCAACCTGCAGGCGTTGATCGACGTGGCGAATCTCGGCAGCACCCTTCCGTTGGTGCTCTTCCACCGCACGGTCAGCCCGGTCCCGGCCCATGGAGCGCTTCCCGGCTTCATCGCCTCCGTCTTCAAGGCCAGCCGCGGCCTGTTCTCGGGTGCGATCGCCATGCTCAACCACCACGGCGGGGCCAACGTGGCCGTCACCACCGACGACGTCCTCACCTTCGCCGAGCGTCAGGGACAGCTCCGCAGGACCGAGACCGGGCGTGTGTGCGCCGCCCCGTCCCGGTTGATCGCCCGCACCATCGAAGCCGTGCTCACCGGCAGCGGGGCCGACGCCGGCCGTAGCCGCCTGGTCGACCACGTCGACGGCGGTCAGCTGTGGGCCTACTTCAGTCTGCACGACTCGTTCAGCCAGGCCCTGAGCACCTACCGCTTCGTCCTGGAGAAGCTGAGCCGTGACCACCCCGGCGCTCGGCCCGAGGATCTCTTCGGTGCGCCCGTCGAGGTGGTGGGGCGACGAGGTACCTTCGGCGATCTCACCGAGGCCCTGGTCCATACCGGCACGACGACCCAGGCCGGAATGAACGAGGTCCTGGGACGAGGCACCGACGCCCCGGCCCTGACAGTCCCTGGACTCCTGCAGATCCTGTAGATCCTGTAGATCCTGTAGATCCTGAAGATCCTGAAGATCCTGAAGACCGGTTCTCTCATACCAGTTCCTGTCTCACCTCTCCGTCATGATGACGCCATGGACATCGACGGTGTGCTGCTGGTCGCGCTGCTTGCCCTGGCGCTGGGCGTCGTCATCGGCCGGCTGAGTGCCCCGGTTCGGTCGCCCGACGGTGCCCCGCCTCCAGGTCTGGTCGACACGGTGGTCGCGGTGGCCGACGAACGACTGGGGGCCACGCACGAGGTGATCGACGTGCAACTTCGGAATCTCTCCGGGGAGCTGCGCCGGATGAGCGAGACGGTCACCCGGCTGGACGCCGATCGAGGCCGCCAGCACGGGGAGCTGACCGCCCAGCTCCGGACCACGGTCGACCAGACGGCCAGGCTCACCAACACCGCGGCAGCGTTGCGTGAGGTGCTGGCCAACCCGAAGGCACGAGGACAGTGGGGGGAGCGGATGGCCGACGACGTCCTGCGGGTGGCGGGTCTCGTGGAGGGGGTGAGCTACGTCAAGCAGCGCGCCCTTGGGGGAGGGACGGTGCCCGACTTCACGTTCCTACTGCCCAACGACCTGTGCCTGCACATGGACGCCAAGTTTCCCGTCGCCAACTACGCCCGGTGCCTGGAGGCCACCGGTGACCATGAACGGGCGGCATACGTCACCGCCTTCCTGCGAGACGTCCGGGCGAGAGTGAGGGAGCTGGGCGGGCGCGACTACGTCGATCCCGGCGCCGGCACCCTCGACTACGTGCTGGCCTTCATCCCCAATGAGAGCATCTATGCCTTCATCCACGAGCACGACCCCGAGCTGCTCGACGTGGCGCTGCGACAGCAGGTGGTGCTGTGCTCACCGCTGAGCCTGTTCGCCGTGCTGGCTGTGGTGCGCCAAGCGGTCGACGCCGCGGCCGTGGGTCGGGCCTCGGGCGAGATCCTCTCGGTCCTGGGGACCTTCTCTCGCCAGTGGCAGCGATTCTGCGTGTCGCTCGACAAGGTGGGACGAGCCCTCGACGGCGTCGACCACGCCTTCCGGGACCTGGCGGGTACGAGGAGGCGAGCGCTGGAGCGGCCGTTGTTGCGGGTGGAGGAGCTGCGTCGCCAGCGGGGCCTGCCGGTGGCCGACATCCCCGACGACGAGGAATCGGGCGGCGATACTCTGGCGCCGTGGGCCGCCCCTTCTATCTGACCACGCCGATCTATTATGTCAACGACGCTCCGCACATCGGCCACGCCTACACCACGGTGGTCGGCGACGCCGTCTGCCGGTGGCATCGCCTCCTCGGGGACGACGTGTTCTTCCTGACCGGCACCGACGAGCACGGCCTGAAGGTGGCCCAGGCGGCGGAGGCCAATGGTGTCTCGCCCCAGGAATGGACCGACCGGACCAGTGAGCGCTTCCTGGCCGCGTGGCGCCAGCTCGGCATCGCCAACGACGGGTTCATCCGCACGACCGAGCCCCGGCACTACGCCACCGTGCAGCGCTTCCTCGGGGCCATCCGCGACCGGGGCGACATCGAGCTCGGCACCTACGAGGGGCCCTATTGCGTGGCGTGCGAGGACTACTACAGCGAAGCGCAACTCGTCGACGGTGACCTGTGCCCCGTACACCGGCGCCCGGTCACGGTTCTCAAGGAGGAGAACTACTTCTTCAAGCTCAGCCGCTACACCGATCGCCTGCTCGACTGGTACGAACGCCATCCCGATGCGGTCCGACCGGCCACCAAGCGGAACGAGGCGCTGGGGTTCATCCGCCAGGGGCTCGAGGACATCTCCATCACCCGGACGTCCCTGCGTTGGGGCGTGCCGGTGCCGTGGGACCCCGGTCATGTCTTCTACGTGTGGTACGACGCCCTGGTCAACTACGTGACGGCCATCGGCTACGGCGAGGACGAGGCCCGCTTCCAGCGATGGTGGCCCGCCGTCCACCACCTCATAGGCAAAGAGATCATCCGCTTCCACTGCGTGTGGTGGCCGGCCATGTGCATGGCGGCGGGTATCGACCCGCCGGCTGAGGTGTTCGTTCACGGGTGGCTCCTCGTAGGCGGGGAGAAGATGAGCAAGACGCGGCTCAACCAGATCGCACCAGCCGACCTCATCGCCGACTTCGGTGTCGACGGTTACCGCTACCACTTCCTGCGTGACGTGCCCTTGGGCGCCGACGGTGACTTCTCCTACGAGGGCATGACTGCCCGTTACAACGCCGACCTGGCCAACAACCTGGGCAACCTCATGAGCCGGGTGGCCACGGTGGTCGCCAAGAAGTGCAATGGGATCGGGCCGGCTCCGCCTGGTGACAGTCCTCTTGCCGCGTCGGTCGTGGACGCCTACGCCGCCACCGCCGCAGCGTGGGACCGCATGGCCCCCCATGAAGCGCTCGAGGCGACCTGGCGCCTCATCCGGGAGGCCAACGCCCACCTGGAGGACAACGAGCCCTGGAAGGCCGAGCCCGGTCCGGCCGTCGACGCCGTGTTGGGGACCGCCCTGGAGGTACTGCGCATCGTGGCCGTCCTGGCCTGCCCGGCCATGCCCGACTCCTGCGCAGAGTTGTGGCGGCGTCTCGGGCTGCCCGGTCGTCCGTCCGAGCAGCGCCTGCCCCAGGCGGTGTCGTGGGGCGGCTATCCCGGAGGTCTGGTGGTGGAGAAGGCCCCGCCCCTCTTCCCCCGCCTGGCGACCTGACGCGTTCGACGCCGTGTGGACCGACAGCCATTGCCACATCCCCCCGGGTGAGGAGGGAACCGCGACCATCGCCGAGGCCGCCGCCGCCGGCGTCACTCGCCTGGTGAACGTGGGGACCGACGCCCAGACCTCCCGCACGGCGATCGAGGTCGCCGGTGCCCACGACGGAGTGTGGGCGACGGTCGGGGTGCATCCCCACGATGCCAAGGACGGCCTCGACGGCATCACCGGGCTGCTGGAAGCGCCCGAGGTGGTGGCGGTGGGGGAATGCGGCCTCGACTACCACTACGACCACTCGCCCCGGCCGGTGCAGCGTCAGGTGTTCGCCGCGCAGGTGGGACTGGCCCACGACCACGGATTGGCGCTGGTCATCCACACCCGGGAGGCGTGGGACGACACCTTCGCCGTGCTGGCGTCAGAGGGCACTCCGCTGCGGACCGTCTTTCACTGCTTCACCGGAGGACCGGCCGAGGCGGAGCGGGCCCTGAGCACCGGCGCAGTGTTGAGCTTCAGCGGCATCGTCACGTTCAAGGGGGCGTCGGAACTGCGCCACGCCGCCTCGGTGTGCCCTCTCGACCGTCTCACCGTGGAGACCGACAGCCCGTACCTGGCACCCATGCCCCATCGCGGTGCGGCGAATCGCCCCGCCTGGGTCCCATTGGTCGGGGCAGCCGTGGCCGCGGCCAAGGGGGTCGACCCGGCGAGGGTGGAGGACGCCTCGTCGGCAACGGCAGCACGCCTCTTCGCCCTGCCGCCACCGTAGACAGGCGCCACATGGCCGCCACAAAGTTGCGGTTCCGTTACGGAACCTCTTAGGGTCGGACCGTCCGACGGGGAAGGGTGGAGTCCTGACATCCAAGGAAGGCACGTTTCGACGCGTCTGGCTACTGGTCGCCATCGCGGCATCTGTCGTTCTCGCTCCTCGGGTGTTCGCGCCGGGCGACAGCCCCGAGCCCCCGGGCTCCGTGGTGGTGGCCGCGGTGCATCCCGACGGCGTCCTGTTGAGCGAACACCCGTCCAGCACGGCGCATCGAAGGGCCATCATGGCCCTTCGCCCTGCTGACCCGGCGCCGCCGGCGCTGGCCGACGCTCCGGTACCTCCTCCCGGACCGCCGGCGCCGGTACGCGCACCGGCGACGACCGAGGTGCCCGCGGTCCCCACGACCACCGAGGCGCCCGCGTCTCCCTCGACGACCGAGGTGGCGCCGCCCATTACCACCACCGCGCCTCCGCCTCCTCCGAAAGAGCCGGTGGCGCCGGCCCCGGAGCCGGCTGCACAGGCGCCGGCCCCCCGGCCGGCTGCGCCGGCGCCGGCGCCTGCCGCCCTCTCGGCCGACCACGCTGACGGAACGCAGGAGGGCAAGGTCTCCTGGTACGACCTTCCCGGCTCGATTTCTGGGGTGTGCGCCCATCGCACCATCGAGAAGGGCACAGTCGTGACGGTCACCAATCTTGACACGGGGAAGTCGATCACCTGCACGGTCGATGACCGCGGCCCCTACAGCGGCGACGAGAAGATCCTCGACCTCCATCGCGACGAGTTCTCCCAGTTGGCCCCGCTCGACCAGGGGGTCTTCTCCGCCCGCCTCGACTGGTGACGCTTTCGAGCCGGGAGGTCGCCGACCTTCTGGCTCGCCACCAGCACCGGCCCCGCCGGGCCCTCGGCCAGCACTTCGTCGTCGATCCCAACACGGTGCGCCGCATCGCCCGTCTGGCCGTCTTGGGGCCGGGCGATCGGGTGGTGGAGATCGGCGCCGGCCTGGGTTCGCTGACCCTGGCACTGCTCGAGACCGGTGCCGACGTCACCGCCGTCGAGATCGACCACCATCTCCTGCCCATCCTGCGAGAAGTGGTGGAGCCGGCAGGAGCGCGGGTCGTGCAAGGTGATGCTCTCACCCTCGACTGGTCGTCGCTGCTCCCCGGCAACGGCTGGGTGCTGGTGGCCAACCTCCCCTACAACGTGGCCACGCCGTTGGTGGCCGACCTGCTCGACGGAGTGCCGGCCATCGCCCGCATGCTGGTGATGGTGCAGCGGGAGGTGGGGGAGCGGCTCGCGGCCGGCGTCGGCGATCCCGGCTACGGAGCCGTCTCCGTGAAAGTGGCCTACTGGGCGACCGCCAAGGTGGTCGGCCGGGTTCCTGCGTCGGTGTTCCTCCCGGAGCCGGCGGTCGAATCGGCCCTGGTGGCCATCGAGCGCCGGCCGGTTCCGGCCGTCGCCAACCCGCAGATCGAGCCGGCTGAGTTGTTCGCCCTTGTCCGAGCCGGATTCGCCCAGCGTCGCAAGATGTTGCGGCGAGCATTGGCCGGGCGGGTGGACGGCGGGGTCTTCAGCTGCGCCGGGGTCCGGCCGGAGGCGCGGGCCGAGGAGCTCGACGTCGAGGCATGGGGCAGGCTGGCGTGGTGCGCTCGTCGTCGAGACGTCCCATGACGGCCTCCCGGGTCACGCTGGCGGCGCCGGCCAAGCTCACGGAGACGCTGCGGATCACCGGGACGAGGCCGGACGGCTACCACGAGATCGACGCCGAGATGCTCAGCCTCGACCTGGCCGACGAGCTCACCTTCGACCATGGCGACAGTCTCGAGGTCGTGGGTGGCACCGGGCTACCGCTGGCTGCCGGCGACGACAACCTGGTCCGACGGGCGCTGCGAGCCGTCGGGCGCACCGCCAAGGTACGCCTCTGCAAGCGCATACCCGTCGGGGCGGGGCTCGGTGGCGGTTCGGCCGACGCCGCCGCCGTGCTGCGGTGGGCCGCCTGCACCGATCTGACCCTGGCCGCCTCTCTCGGGGCCGACGTGCCCTTCTGTCTGGTGGGAGGCCGAGCCCGCGTTACGGGCATCGGCGAGGTGGTCGCACCGCTGGCGCCAGTGGATCGGACCTACACCCTCCTCGTTCCTCCCTTCGGGATCTCGACGGCCGACGTGTACCGGGCATGGGACGGGCTCGGCCGGCCGGAGGGCGCGCACGGAAACGACCTCGAGCCCGCGGCCCTGGCCGTGGCGCCGGCCCTGCGGGAGTACCGGGAGCATCTGGGTGAGCTCAGCGGATCGACTCCTCGACTTGCCGGCAGTGGGACGACGTGGTTCGTGCTCGGGTCATTCCCCGGCGACGACCGCATCGTCGTCCGGACGGCGGCTCCTGCTACTTCTTGGCCCGGCGCTGGAAGCGGGTGCGCTTGAGCATCTTCTTGTGCTTCTTCTTACGCATCCGCTTGCGGCGCTTCTTGATCAGGGATCCCATCCGTTGTCGAGAATAGCGGCCCCGGCGGCCGACCTCCCAACCGGTGCCGGCGTGGGCGGTAGCCTCGGTCCTCGAACCCGATCGGGGGTCGTCCAATGGCAGGACGTCTGGTTTTGGTCCAGATAATGGGGGTTCGACTCCTCCCCCCCGAGCCATGAGTCTGAGCTGTGTGGTGTTGGCCGCGGGTGCAGGCACCCGGATGCACTCGTCTCGTCCCAAGCCGCTGCACCCGCTGTGCGGTCGCCCCATGTTGCTGCACATCGTCGACGTGCTGATGGGGTTGGCGCCCCGCCGCACCGTGGTCGTGGTCGGACACGGTGCTGACCAGGTGACCAAGGTCCTGGCGGATGAGAGTTGCCCCGGACTGACCGTCGTGGAGCAGCCGGTGCGCCGGGGGACCGGTGACGCCGTCATGTCGGCGATGACGGCCTTCGGCGACGACGACCTCGCCTCCGCCGATGCGGACGACAGTGACGACGGTGGTGACGTGGTGGTCGTGCCCGGCGACGCTCCCTTGCTCCGACCGGCCACCTTGGCCGAGCTGGTCGCTGCGCACCGCCGATCCGGCGCCGCCGCCACCCTGCTCAGCACCCGCCCCCGCGACCCGCACGGTTACGGGCGGGTGGTTCGCGGTCGTGATGGCGATGTGCGCCGCATCGTGGAAGAGATCGACGCGTCTCCTGAGGAGGTGGCCATCGACGAGGTGGCCACGTCGGTCTATTGCTTCCGGCGAAGCTTGCTGACGCCGGCATTGCGTCGCATCAGTCCCGACAACCGTCGTGGGGAGTACTACCTGACCGACGTGATCGCCGTGCTGGCCCACACCGGCCACCCCGTGGCCTCGGTGGTGGTCGACGACCCCGTCGAGGCCATGGGGGTCAACGACCGGGCACAGCTCGCCGAAGCCGAAGCCGAGCTGCAGCGACGGATCAACCAGGGCTGGCTCACTCGTGGCGTGACCATGGTGGATCCCACGTCCACCTACATCGACGCCGGGGTGCGTCTCTCCGCCGACGTGACGCTCCTCCCCGGCACGATGCTGGCCGGTGTGACCGAGGTGGGCGAGGGATCG
>DASZDM010000339.1:0-2698 GCA_035942015.1 Acidimicrobiales bacterium
GCGCCACTTGACCCGGTAGCGGCGCTGGTCCTTCGGCGTGTCCGGAGGCGGGGTGGCGATCGAGAACACCGTTCACGGCAGGACCACCGCCGTCCGCCTTGGCCACTGGTGACCGTCAGGGGCCGTCAGCGTCCTTTGCCAGTGGTACGGGAGTGGTACGGAGCTGATTTGGGCGGAGAGAGTGGGATTCGAACCCACGGTGAGCCGAAGCCCACAACGGCTTTCGAGACCTAGCCCGGGGGTTCTGGCGATACCCCATCTGACCAGCGTTTCCGCAGGTCAAAGGCACTTTTCGTGGGCGGTTGAAGTTGCCGCTGGTATCCGAGAATGACCGAGAATGACCCCTGTCAGTGGTACGCCAGTGGTACAGGAGTGGTACGGCGGCAGGGATGCGGGCCCGCAGCCGAAGATCAGCGGATGACGACGACCGCCACCGGTTCGGGCAGCTCCAGGCCTTCCCACGTGCGATCCGCCGTCACCGCCGGCAGGTCCAGTTGCCGGGCAAGTGCCAGGCAGGCCCGGTCGCCGAGGGACAGCCCGGCTGCCCTGGTGGCCAGTCGCAGGTTTGCTGCCACCTCGGCGGCGTCGCCGTCGAAGGCGAGCACGCCCACGCCCAGAGCCTCCAGGTCGTCGCGCAGGCTCTCCACGCCCACACCTCGTTCCAGGGACTTGTGCATGACCTCCGACAGGTTCACTGCCGAGATGACCGATGCCGTGAGCCCTCGTTCGACCATCTCGCCGCCGGGCTCGTCAAACAGCAGCGCCAGCAACGCGGAAGCGTCGAGCACCCACGCTGGGCGGGTGGTCACGCCTCGGCGTCCCGGTGTGCTTCCTCCCGCCGCTCAGCGAGCAACTCGTCCACGACGCTCGGCCCACCCGCCGCCTTGGCGTAGCGAGCCCGCACGCGATCCAGGGCAGCCTCCTGCCGCTCCAGTCTGAGCGCGTCCCCCTCGAGACGAACGAGCACGACCGAACCCGGCTCGAGGCCGAGGTGGCGTCGCATGGCAGCGGGGATGACCAAACGGCCCTGAGGCCCGATGGTCACCCGCTCAGTGTGTGCCATACGAGAAGGATATGCCAACTGTCATGGTGTGTGCCACGATCGAGTCAGCCTGGTGCCGCCCCTGACCATCTGAGGGCGGCGCGTCCTCGTGCGGGGATTCGCGCGATCCCGCCCGTCGTCGGGCCAACGCCAGAACCATGGCAGAGGGCCTTCGCGTTGGCCGGACCCCCTCATGAGCGCCCAACTCGCCGTGGAGTTGGGCCCCTACCAGGAGCTGGACGTCGACGAGAGCCTTCACGTCCATCCCAACAGTGCTCCGTCAGCTCCGCCGGCCGGTCGCTCTGTATCGATAGTCCCGGAGGCGGTGGAAGCGTTCACGACCCAACACGGGCTCAACTCTGGCCAGCGGGCGGGCGCGTGCCTCTCGCCTTCGATCCGGCCGCCCGATCGCACTGGCTCGCTCTCAGTCGGTGCTGGTTCAGACGCACACTTATTTCAGGGCAGACTCAGCGCATCTAGGCCCTACCGACCGTCGTCGGTTCCGTCGGCCAGACTCTCGGTGTCACACCGCCGCAGTTAGTTTGTTAGCAGGGGTATGCCAGCCTTGAGGAGGGTCATCGGTCGGAATGGGACGACATGATGTCAAGGCGGGCAGGTCCGTCCTCGAACGTTTCGCATCGCAACCTGCGGTTGACGCCGTCGCGGAACTCATCTGGAACGCTTTAGATGCCGAAGCCGACCAGGTCGTGGTCCGCTTCGATCGGGGGTCGCTGGGCGAGGGGAGCGCTGAGCACCTTACCCGGGTACGGGTGGAGGACAACGGGCACGGCATTGAACCGGCCACCGCGGTGGACCGGTTTCGCTCCTTGGGTGACTCATGGAAGCTCGGACTTGCCGGACGTTCCCTAAACGACAAGCGCGTACTTCACGGTCGGCACGGCCGCGGCCGATTCTTTGCCTACTCACTCGGTCACCTCGTGACGTGGGACACTGTGTGGGAGGACCCGGAGGGCAACCGCGTCCAGTTCCGGCTGGAGGGGTCGCGTTCGGCGATTAACTACTTCAGCAACACCGAGCCACAATCGACCAACCGGCAGCACACCGGTACCACAGTGGACATCCGGGTCGAGCAGGGCAAGACCCTCTCGAGTCTGCTTGACGAGGACCTGCCGATCCGGCTGTCCGCTCGCTTCGCACCACATCTGCTGGGTAATGCGGACATCGAGATCCGCGTTATGGTGTGTTGCTCGATCCGAACCCGCTTATCGCGGTTCGCGAGGAGGACGTCGCTCTCACTGAGGTTCCGGCCGGAGATCTGGGGGGTCACCCAGTTCCGATCCTGAGGTTAATCGAGTGGAACGAACAGGTTCGGGGTGACATGCCCGCAGTGGTGTTGTGCAATGAAGGGGGTGCGGCGCTTGCCGAGCTTGATCCGCAGAAGAAGCAGCCGGTAAAGGCGACCGGGTACGTCCTCTGGGAGGGTTTCGATTCTGCGCGCCAAGAGTTGTTGATGGCGGAGATGGCGTACGCACCCATTCACGGCTCCGTGCCATGGCATCTCGCCCACCCCGTTGTTGTGGCACTGGACCTGGCCGCCGATCCGGGCCGGGGGAGCGAGGCCCTCGCAGGGTGGAATCCCGCCGAACGTGCCTGGTGACCGACGCGTACTGCTCGGGGGCACCCAGCAGGGTTCGT
>DASZDM010000340.1:0-10907 GCA_035942015.1 Acidimicrobiales bacterium
GTCTCAGTACGCTGCCGTCGTCCCTGTTCACGACGGCAAGGTGACCTCCTTCCACATGTACTTCGATGTCGCCGAGGTGCTCGTGCAGCTGTGGCGAATGTCGTGACCTGAGGCCGTGTGCGCCAGGCAGCGTCTGGCGAGAGGGGCATGCTCAGCTCCGCCCTCGTATCCTTCCACCCATGGCCGAGGAAGATGTCACCGTCTTCTTCAACCCCGGATGCTCGAAGTGTCGCACGGTGAGTGGGCTGCTCGATGAGCGGGGCATCGAAGCGGAGCTGATCCAGTACCTGAAGACGCCGCCGACACGGGCCGACCTCGAGCGGGTGCTGCGCCTGCTCGGCACCGACGACCCCCGATCGATCACCAGAACCGGTGAGGAGCGCTACCGGGAGCTGGGCCTGGATGGCGCCGACCGGGACGCGCTGCTCGACGCCCTTGTCGCCAACCCGGTGCTCATCGAGCGGCCGATCGTGGTCGTCGGGGACCGCGCCGTGGTCGCCCGTCCACCCGAGCGTTTGCTGGAGCTCCTCGACTGAGCCGGCGTCCGCCACGTGAGCGTCCCCGTGCGCGTACGGATCGTGCTGTGGTTCCTTCATGTCCATCAGGCGATCTACGAGGTCACTGACGGGCGCGCCGGCCATCGTCTTCTCGGCGTGCCGTGCCTGCTGTTGCGCACGACTGGCCGGCGAACCGGCAAGCGCCATACGTCAGCACTCGTCTACGCCCGTGACGGCGAGCACTACCTGGTGGTCGGTTCGGTCGGCGGCGCCCATCGGGCACCGGCGTGGCTGCACAACCTCCGGGCAGGACCCCACGTCTGTGTACAGGTGGAACGGGACCGCTTCCAGGCCCTTGCCGAGGTCGTCGAGCCGGGCGACGACGCCTACGACCGTCTCTGGCAACTGGTGAACCAGGAGAACGGCGGCCGCTACGAGCGCTACCAGGCCAGGACCCGTCGCCCCATCCCCGTCGTGAGGCTTACTCCCCAACCTTGATTAGGCCCTTTGCACCGCCGGCTACGACAACCTGATGCGCGCGGAGACGTCTGACCCGATTCGTGGGGCCTTCACCGTGGCTCAGCCACCTCGGTCGCCCGGAAATCGCCCGTCCAACGCGGTCGACAGCAGCGAGGCGGCCAGGGCGGTCAGATCATCGTCGTTCGACACAACCCTTCGAATGGCGGAGACGCCCTCCTCCGGAGTCGCCGAGGTGCAGACGGACCGGCTAAGCCGTCCCAAGTCATCGAGTGCCGCCACGAGGGGTGGCGACGGTTCCGCCACACCCAGCGCCGTGCGCCAGGGGGCGCCTGCTGCAGCATCGGCGAGCACAAAGTCCAGGCATGCGCCGGCGCCGGTGATGGCCTCGGCGACGGCATCCGACCACGCGGCGAGGACCGTAAGATCGGCAACATCCAGTTCCCCCGTCCTCGGGCTCCGGGTGCTGTCGGGGGGAGGTAGTGGCATCGATGCCTCAGCGGCACGGACCTGGCGGACGTCGGCCATGAAGAGCTCGGCCACGTTGTCGACCGGAGTACGCCCGTCGGCAGCCCGCCGGCGGGCGTGGTCGAGGGCGACGGTCACGAGCACGCCCTGGGCCCCCTCGTCGAGTTGCACCTCCCGCACACCCCGCCTGGTGTCCTTCCACAGCATCACGAACGGCGGAGGCGGGCGGCCCCCCGTCCGCGACCGTTGGACGAACCCGTAGGCGGTCAGTGTCAGCACTGCCGAGCCGGGGTCGTCGACGAGGATGCTGGCGTAGCGTGCTGTCCAGCGCGTGGACAGCTGAGGACCGTCGAGCAGGATCGTCGTGATCAGGGTGGGCCCGACGGCTCGGAGCAGATCGGCGACCTCGTCCATTCGGGCGAGATCCTCACACACGACGGCAACGAGGGTGATGCCGCTGCTCAGCTCGAGGAACTGCACCGACCGACGAGGGACGGCCATGGCTTCCCACCACCGCACATGTGGGTCCAGCGCATCACCGAGGCCGTACCGGTTGATCTGCCTGCCGTCGAGGAACCACCGGTGGTGCTTGTCCTGCCGGTAGTGCCACCACCGCCCACCGAGTGACACGCCGATGTGGACCCAATTCGAGGCCAGTCCGCCTGCCCCCGCCCGTGCCTGTCGCACGCCGGCGCCCAACACCTGGACCCCGTGCCGTTGCAGAACGGCTTCCAGCTCCTCGATCGTCGTGTCCGGCACCGCGCTCTCCGGCAGGACCACGATGTCGACACCGTCGACCTCCTCAGTCGCCGCCATGAGGACGCGCTCGACCAGTCCGAGGTCAAGCTCCTCGGCCGGTTCGAAGGCGAAGAACCCGAACGGCTCCTCCTCGAGACGTCGGACCGAGCCGGGCAGCGGCTTGAAGTCGCCAGCCCGAATGCGGAGCGGCCACGGGAGAAGGAGGAGGTTCGCACCCTCTGAGGACGCGCCGGCACGGCCCACCGGCGCCCACTGCCAGTTGACGTCGACGCCGGCGTCGCGCACGCAGACGTAACGGGACAGCGAGCGGAACGAGATGCCACCGGTGGGCGTTCGGACCTTGGGGAGCACGCGCAGGCGGTGGCGAGGGATGCGCGCCAGCGACCCGGTGCGGGCCAGCAGCTCCCTGGCCCTGGCCCGGTGGCGGTGATCGCCGCCCGCCGTCGCCACCATGACGCCCATTCCTGCGCACGCCTCGTCCGCCACGGCGTGGAGGGTGAGCAACGCTTCGCACAGCTGCCAAGCGCGGCCGGACCCGAGGTCCTCGAGTGGCGTAGCGGCGCCGTCGTCAACCACGCGCCAGGCCATGGCGACGAGCGGGGGCAGGGCGCGCTTCCGGTCGACCACCCACCCGCACCAATGCTCGGCAGCATCGGCGACGGCCTCCGGCCAGCCGGGCGCAGCGAGCGGGGGCCACTGCTGGCCAGCGGGTGGCGACACCGCGAAGCGGTACGCCTCCGAGCGTTGCAACACCGTCTCGCTGAACGCGAACACATCGGGAACCCACTCGAGGAGGTCGGCTCCGATCGTCCGTCCGCTGACGTCGGCCCACACTGAGGCAAGCGTCGACGCCGTCACTGGTTCACCTGGTGCCGCCATGTGGAGCTGCCCTAGGTGGCCAGGTCGACGGGCCCGGTCCTGCCTCGGGCCGCCTGTGTGTTGCCCTTCTGCTCGAACACGGCGACGGCCTGGCGTGCAGTCTGCGACGCCTCGTGGCCGCGGCCGGCCAGCTCGAGGACCTCGGCCAACCCGAGCAGCACCTCCCCCTGGATGGGGAGCGAATCGGTAGTGGCGGCGAGATCAACCGCCTCGCGGGCCAGACGCTCGCCCTCGTCGGCGTTCCCGCGCCGGGCCAGCACCTTGCCCGTCACCGTGCGCCACAGCACCTGTGACCACACATCATCGCTGCCGGCCATGTCGTGACAAGACTCGGCCAGCACCCCCGCTTCCTCATGGCGGCCCTGCTCATACACAGCTTCGGCCAGCAACGCCACGAGCGTGGGTCGCCATCCCACCTCTCCGATTGTCTGCAGCGTCTCATCTCCCCACCGCAGGGCCCGCTCGGCGGCGGCGGGGTCGCCGGCAGTCAGCTCCACGAGGCCCACCATCTGGGTCATGGGACCTGCCATCCACGTGGTCATGGCCACCTCCTCAAGCAGGGCCCTGGCCGGTCCGATCAGCCGCCTGGCCTCCTCGATGTTGCCGAGCCCCGCTTCGTGCAGGGCCCGCATGAACATGGCGGTGGCCCTTGCCTTGTGGTCGGTGCCGGCGGCGTCGAGCACCGCATGGCATCGGTGTAGGCCGTCGACCAGCGGTGCCGGGCCGGCCCACGCCGAGAGGAGGGCCCAGGACAGGGCTTCGAGCTGGTCACGGCGCTCTCCCGCCCGCTCGGCGTGGGCGGCGGCGCGCTCCCACGCCTCTTGGGCCGGTGCGAAGCGGCCCTTGGTCACGTTCACGAGTCCCAGCAGCGACCACGCTTTGGCCAGGCCACCATGGTCACCCAGCCGCTCGAACTCGGCGATGGCGGTCCTCGCCTCCCGCTCCGCCTCCCCGACCCAGCTTTCCGGGCTCGTGAACAGGCGAACGTACAGCTCGAGGATCGTGGCGTGGGACAAGAGGGAGGGGTCACCCGACACCGTCGCCGCCTGCCGCGTCTCGGCGACCACCTGCATCAGCCGCTCGAAGTCTCCGGTCTCCATGAGGGCGAAGGCCAGGCGGGGCAGCACGTCGAGCCGTTGTGGGTCCTCGGCATCCGACAGCGTGGTGGCGCGTGAGAGGAGGTTGACAGCGGCGGGCATGTCACCGCGCGAGAAGGCCCGACGTCCGGCCGACGCCAACAGGGTCGCTGCTCGGCTGGCCTGCGCCCGCGTACGTGCGGTCGGCGGGGCGAGCTCCACCCGGGCCCGGTAGGCCTGCTCCAGGTGGTACCCGAGGATTTCTCCGTACTCGCCGGCCCACTCCTGGCTTCTGCGCTCCACCCAGTCGGCGAGACGCTCGTGGAGCTCGGCCCGTGTCTCCTTCGGCATCCCGCCGTATGCGGCCTCCTGGACCAGGATGTGGGTGAACTCGAACACGTCCTCGCCGATCAACTGCGATTGACCCGGCCTGATGAGCTCCTTGCGGCTCAGCGACTGCAGTTGGTGTCCCACCTGGCTGCGGAGCTCGCTGGGGGTCAGCTCGGCGAGGGCGCCCCACCAGAACTCGCGGCCGATCACTGACGCTCGCTGGATCGTTGCCCGCTCCTCGGGAGCCAGGCGATCGAGCCGAGCGGTGAGGAGGGCGTGGATGGTGGGGGGGATGGTGATGCGGGTGAGGTCCCGGGTGGCCGTCCAGCGCCCGTGCTCGAACTTCAACAGCCCGTCGTCGATCAGCATCCGCAGCGTCTCCTCGACGAACAGAGGGTTCCCCTCCGCCAGCTGGGAGATGCGCATCGTGGACTCCTCGTCCACCTGGACACCGTCGAGGAGGTTCCGGACCAGGGCATCGATGCCCGAGTGGCTGAGGGGCTCCAGCGTCACCAGGCTGGCATTGGGCCGGGTCGCCAGCCACCCTGGCCGGATCTCCAGGAGCTCGGGTCGGCCCATGCAGATCACAATGGCCGGAACGTCACCGAGCCAGCCGACGAGGTACTCGAGGAGGTCGAGCAGGGTGGGCTCGGCCCAGTGCAGATCGTCGAAGAGGACGATAAGCGGGCGTTCCTTCGCCAGCTCCTGGAGCAGGCGCCTCACCGCCCAGAACGTCTCTTGAATGCTCGGGGTCTGCTTGCCGATGCCCAGGAGACCGGCGACTCGATCGCACACCGCGGCCCCGTCGCCCTCGGTGGGGACCACGGCGCCGACCTTCCCTCTGGCCTCGTCGGCGTCATCGAGGTCACCGATGCCGGCCAAGCCACGCACGATCTCCACCACCGGCCAGAACGTGATGCCCTCTCCGTAGGGGAGACACCGGCCCTGCGCCACCCGGGCGTCGCCCACCACTTCGACGAGGAGCTCGTTGGTGAGCCGGGACTTGCCGATCCCGGCGGCGCCGACGATGGATACCACTTGGCACGTCGAGGTCTCGACCACCCGCTCGAAGACGGCCTTGAGGCGGGCGATCTCGGTGTCTCGGGCGACGAGGGGTGAGTCGAGGCGCCGGTCCCAGCCCGTGGTCGACGGACGGACCTCGAGGACCCTCCACGCCGTGACCGGCTCAACTTTGCCTTTGAGGGTCAGTGGACCGACGGGTTCTGCCACGACCGCATCGCGGACCAGGCGCAGGGTGTCACTGCCGATGAGGATCTCCCCGGGTCCCGCCACCTGCTCCAACCGGGCGGCGACGTTGACGGCATCACCCACGACCAGCGATTGCCGTAGGTCAGCGTCGCCGGTGATGACTTCGCCGGTGTTCAGGCCAGTGCGCGTGGTGATCGTGACGCCCCAGGTGTCGTCCAGCTCCCGGTTCAGCTCCTGGAGGGCGATTCGCATCTCGCCGGCGGCCCGTACGGCGCGCAGGGCATCGTCCTCATGTGAACGCGGGAGGCCGAACACGGCCATCACGGCGTCGCCGATGTACTTCTCGATGGTGGCACCGTGGCGTTCCAGGACCGACCGCATGGCGGCGAAGTAGCGAGCCATCACCCTGCGGAGCGACTCCGGGTCGAGCTGTTCCCCCATTGCGGTGGAACCGGTGACGTCCGAGAACAGGACGGTCACGACCTTGCGCTCGTCGGATCCGACGGGTACCAACGCCCCGACGGCCGCGCCGCAGGACCGGCAGGTGGAGGTGTCGTCCTCGTTGCCGGACCCGCACGTGGGGCACAGACGCATGACCATCCGTTCCTGTTCTGGGGACAGCCGCTCGGCCGGTCCGGGCCCGCCGAACGGACCCGATTATGCCGGTCACCACCCCGGCTGCCAATGGCGAAAACGCGACGGCTCACCCATTACAGTCATCGCCGGTGATGTAACTCTCACAAGGAGGCAAGCGATGGAAGAGCAAGGGCGGGGCCCGGCGGAACTGCAGCGGGCTTTCAACGATCTGGCCGGCCTCCTGGAGGAGCCGGACGCCAGGGGGCAGTTGAAGAAGGACCCGAAGGCCTTCCTCGAGTCAAAGGGGATCACCGGGGTGCCGGATGAGGCGGCCAATGCGCTCTCCGAGCTGTCAGCTCCGGAGATGGAGCTGTTCGCGCGGGTTCAACGGAAGTTGGGCGACGCTCCCATGAGGCTCCCGGGAGGGGAGGAGGTCGGCATAATCTTCTGACCGCAGCGCATCGCCACCCCATGACCTCCACCGATGCCGCCACCGGAGGCGGACGGGTCCTGCGGCGCAAGATCGAGCTGGTGAGCCCGGTGCTGCGAGCGGCCGGCCACCGCCTGTTGGCCCATCCCAGGGTTGACGCCGTTTACTGCGAGTACCTCTTCGCCTCCCACTTCGTCGTGCGGGCCAGCGTGCCCCTCATGGAGGCGGCTCTGCGGCAGGCGCAGACGATGGACGACCCACTCGCCCGTCGTCTCACCGGCTACCTGCGATCTCACATCGCCGAGGAGCTGCACCACGACCAGTGGCTCCTGGAGGATCTGGAGTCGCTGGGCGTCGAGCGGGCCGGCGTGCTCGCCCGTCCGCCACCTGCGGCGGTGGCGGCGTTGGTCGGAGCCCAGTACTACTGGACGTTGCACTACCACCCGATCGCCGTTCTCGCCTACATGGCCGTCCTCGAGGGCCACCCGCCTTCCCCCGAGCAGATCGACCTCCTGATGAAGCGCACCGGCTTCCCACCGCGGGCGTTCCGGACGCTGACCGAACATGCCGTGCTCGACCCCGGCCATGGCGACGACATCTTCGCGATGCTCGATGAGCTCTCGCTCAGCGAAGATCTCTCCGCTGTGCTGGGGGTCAGCGCCATGCACACCGTGGTCGCCCTGGCCGAGGCCATCGAGGCGGTCGTCGGCGCGGTGCCGAGCACGGGACACCTTCTCTGACTCGAGGTTGTCTGGAGACTCCAATGGACGACGAACTATTTGACCTGGTCGTCATCGGATCCGGTCCTGCCGGGGAGAAGGGCGCGGCGCAGGCCGCCTACCACGGCAAGCGAGTGGCCGTCGTCGAACGCGCTCGTCTCGTCGGGGGCACGGCCGTGACCACCGGCGGGCTGCCCAACAAGGCGCTACGGGAGACGGCGCTCTACGTCAGCGGGGCGCGGAAAAAGGAGGTCTACGGGGTGAGCCTGGAGCTCGACAGCATGGCGACGTTCGAGCAGCTGCGGCTCCGTGCGGCAGAGATCAGCACGTTGATGAGCGATGCGGTGATGCGGAACCTCAAGCGCCACAACATCGAGCTCGTCCGTGGCCAGGCCCGGCTGGCACCTGGCGGGCTGGTACAAGTGGTATCCGGCGATGCCGAGCGCTCGCTCCGGGCCAGCACCGTGCTGGTGGCCACGGGATCGCGCCCCTTACGTCCGCCAGACATCCCCTTCGACGGCCACACCGTGCTCGACTCCGACGAGATCCTGAAGTTGGATCGGCCGGTGGAGAGCGTCGTCATTGTCGGGGCCGGACCGGTGGGATGCGAGTACGCCTCGACCTTCGCCGCCGTCGGAACCAAGGTGTGGCTCGTCGACCTTTCCCAGCGGCTTCTCCCGCTGCTCGACACGGAGATCTCCGAGCTCCTCGCGTCTTCGCTGCGCCGCTCAGGAATCGAGGTCATCGTCGGCTCGGGTATTGCCCATGTGGAGCGAGATGATGCGGGCGTCTCCGTTGCGCTCGACGAGGGACGTGTCCTCCGAGCTGAAAGGCTCCTCTTCGGCGCTGGGCGGGTGGGCAACACGGAAGGCCTCGGGTTGGAGGCGGCCGGTGTGGAGATGGATGGCCGGAAGCGGATCGTCGTCGACGACCACTACCGGACCACCGCTGATGGCATCTACGCGGCCGGAGACGTCATCGGCCCGCCGGCCCTGGCCTCGGTCTCGATGGAGCAGGCCCGAGTGGCGATGTGCCACGCCTTCGACATTCCCCTGAAGCAAGCAGTGGACCGACTTCTCCCCTTTGGCATCTTCACGATCCCCGAGGTGGCCGGCGTGGGGATGAGCGAGGAGGCGGCGCGAGACGCAGGTGTGGATTACGAGGTCGGCCGCGGCTGGTTCGCCCAGAACAACCGGGCTGCGGTGGCCGGGGAGACCGAGGGCCTGGTCAAGCTGGTGTGTGCGAAGGACGGGAGGCTGCTTGGCGTCCACATCCTCGGCGACGACGCCGCCGAGCTCATTCACCTCGGGCAGGCGGTTCTTCGTCACGGCGGCAGCCTCGAAGAGTTCATCCACACGACGTTCAACGTGCCTACCAGAAGCGACGCGTACAAGTACGCGGCCTACGACGCCCTGACCCACATCGAGGTCCGAGCTGCGTTCGGCGACGTGGCCGACGCCGGGTAGACCATGGCGACAGAGGCTCCGATCGTCATCGAGAACCGCAAGGAGTTGACGTATCTCCTGTGCCAGGCGGCCGAGCTGGAGCACGGCCTGATGTGCGAGTACCTCTACGCCGCCTTCAGCCTCAAGCAAGGTGTCGGCCCCGGCGTGACCCGCGCGCAACTCGAAGCCGTCGACCGTTGGCGAGCGGTGCTCCTCGGCATCGCCAAAGAGGAGATGCTCCACTGGGCGCTGGTCAACAATCTGTTGACGGCGGTGGGATCGGCGCCCTACGTCAGCCGTCCGCACCTGTCGGGGAGACTGACCGGCTACCCGGCCGGTGTGCAGCTGGCACTGCTCCCCTTTGGGGAACGGGCGCTGCGCCACTTCGTCTATCTGGAGCGCCCGGAAGGCACGGAGATCGACGATGCCGAGGGGTTCGACCACTCCGGGCCGCGCCTGGCCCCCGTGGGCTCTGAGGACCTGATCCCGGCTCCTCAGGATTTCGCGACGGTCATCCACCTGTACCGCTCCATCGAGGCTGGGCTGACGAACCTGGCCGGGAAGTACGGCGAGGGCCGACTGTTCATCGGCCCGCCGCGGGCCCAGGCGACCACGGCGACGTTCCGGTGGCCCGACCTGGTGGCCATCGGCGACGTCGACACCGCCAGCCGGGTGATCCAACGCATCGTCGAGCAGGGTGAGGGCGCCAGGGGCGACTGGCGGTCTGCACACTACGGGCGCTTTCTCTCGGTCCTCGAGGAGTACCTCCGCCTTCGGTCCGCAGACCCCGGGTTCGAGCCCGCTCATCCTGTCACCGCGGCAGGCGTGCACATCGTGGAAGGCCTGGAGCCGGAGGTGTGGGTCACCGACCCGTCAACGGCCGCCGTGTCGGACCTGTTCAACGTGACGTACGACCTGGTACTGCAGATGATCGTGCGCTACTTCGCTTTTGGCCATGAGACCGAAGAGCAGCTGCAGGTGCTGGCCCACTCCAGCGTGTCGCTCATGTTCACCGTGATCAAGCCTCTCGGGTTGCTGCTGGCCACGTTGCCGGTCGGACCCGAGCGCCCGGAGGCGACGGCGGGGGCGAACTTCCAGCTGGCCTACCGGTCGAATTTCTTGATCCCTCACCGGCGCGCCGCCTGGGTCCGCTTCTGCGAGCGTCTGGAGGAAGCGGCAGCCTTCTGTGAACGGATCGACGCTACGCGCGACAGCCGGCTGGTGCTCGATGGGGTGGCCGCCCACCTCCGCACCGGGGGGGCGAGCTGAACGCCCACGTCGAGGTGGTCTAGAAGGCGTCCTAAGGTCTCGGGGATGACGCTCTTCGCCATCGCCCTGCCCGAGGAGGCCCGATACGTGCCGTCAGGCGCCAGGGTCTGCATCACCGGGCCGGGCAAGGTCCGTAGCGCCGTCGCCTTGGCCAAGGCCCTCACCGATGCGCCCACACACCGGGTGGTGAACATCGGCACCGCCGGCGCCTTGCGCGACGGATTGCCCGCCCGGCCGCACCGGGTGGGGCGGGTCATGGAGCACGACTTCGACGCCTCGGCGATCGAGCGCCTCACCACACGGCGCTACCACAACGACCTTGTACTGGGCGAAGGCCTTGCCCTCGCCACCGGGGACGCGTTCCTGGCTGATCCCTGCAAAAGGGTGGCGCTCGCTGAACACGCCGATCTGGTCGACATGGAAGGCTTCGCCATCGCCCACGCCGCTCGAGAGTTCGGAGTGGCGTGCGAGATGTTCAAGATCGTCACCGACTCGGCAGATGACAGGGCCTGGTCGTGGTCCGAGACCGTCGATGTGGCCGCCGGTGAGATCGGGCGACTCGTCAGCCAGCTCGTCGCATGGGGCGATTCCCCTCGGTGCGAAGGGATCAGCTGAAGCTCCGTGTTCCGAAGCCCCGCGTCTTGAGCAGGCGCTCCGGAGGCGACTCCGGTGATCACTGCACCACGGCTGCCGTCGCTCGGGTCCTCGATGGTGACGCCGAGGTGCCCGGGATCGGCGGCCTCAGCTCCGCTGCGCAGCCGGTCGATGACGGG
>DASZDM010000341.1:0-3238 GCA_035942015.1 Acidimicrobiales bacterium
GTGCCAGACCGAGCGGAGCCAGTGCTCCACCTCCCGGTCGAGATCATCCCGGGTGAGCCCGCCGGGGCGCGTCAAGGACGAATCGGTAGGCGATGATCACCTTCGATGACCTCCTGCTGCTCGGCCGAGGAGAGAAGCGTGTGCAGGACACCCGGGCGTCGGCGAGCGTCCGGAAGTACACGTGTCCGAAAGCGTCTTGAGGTACGTGAGGCGGCGGTTCTTTCAACTTCGTCCACTGCCGCACAAGGAAGGTCGAGCGTGCCCTGGCCGCTGGCCGGAACGTGGGCACCGACGTGCAAGCAACCGGCGTCGTATGGACCAATGCCCACCACGCCGGAGCCAGCTGGCGAAACGTAGGGCGCCCGATCAGCGGGGCGCTCCTCGGCGCCGGACAGGGTGCAAGCGGGCTGTGACCTCGGCCACGGCGTCGAAGGTCGGCTTGGCGTAGAGGTTGAGGGCCTGGCCACCGCCGCGCAGGCTGACCCCCGGGCCCGCGATCCTTGGCCCGAGCGTGACCTGGCCCTGGCGGCCACGTTCTGCGTGACCGGGATCCGGGAGGGCGAAGCCGTCGCCCTCGGCATGGGCTCGCTCGAGGGAACCCCAGGAGCCCGACGCCTGCAGGTGGTGGGCAAGGGGAACAAGGCCCGGGCCATCCCCATCGAAGGCGCCCTGGAGAAGGTTCTCGAGGCCTACCTTGCCACTCGGCAGGCGCGCTTCCCCCGCCATGACCTCGACCACCCGGCCACTCCCCTCTTCGTCGACGTCCGTGGCCGTGGGCTGTCGGTGCATCAGGTCAAGTACCTGATCGAGCGCCTCTACATCCGAGCGGGACTCCGGGCCCGGGTGCCAGCCGGAGCGCTCGTGCACGCCCTCCGCCACACCTTTGCCGGCGCTACCTCGACGCCACCGCAGAGGGGCTCCGCCAGGTGGTGCGGGGTCACCCTGGCCAGGTGGCGCTCCGGGAGCAACTCCGGGGAAGCCGAAACTAAGCAGCCGTAGGGCTCCGAAGACCGGGCTCCGCCCTCTCTGGCCAGAGGCAAGACGCTCGCAGCCGGCGCTGCGGAGGACAGCTCGGAGGGGTGGCGCCGGTCGAACAGACGGGGTCAAGAGCGAATCGCCTGCTGCCTCGTCCCCTACTGCCCCGCTCGACGGCCTCTACGGCGATCCTGTGCGGTGGCCTTTGTCCGGAATAGGCGGACTGGACGGGTGATGGTGGCACGGGATACGCAGCCGTCCTGAAAGACGCCCGGTGCCGTCGCCCACCGCTCGAGCGCAGGGGCAGATCTTTCACAGCTTCCGGACCCGCAAGATGGCCACGTAGCGCTCACTCTCGTCGACGAAGTACGTCACCCCAATTCCTGGCGGCAGCTCGTCCTCGAATATCTCGACGCCAGCGACCAGTCGTCGATTGGTGCGCCGCGGACCTGACTCGACCCAGCTGAACAGCACTTCGGCGAGCGCATCCCGTTCGGCTTCCGTCAAGCGTTCGAAGTCCGGACGGGAGGCGTCTGTGGCGAAGACCCGCCAGCTCACGCCGACCGACGGAGCGGCTCCCGGAGATATTGAAGAAACGCACGGGGGTCCGAAAAGCCAGGGAGCGAACCGTCGGCGATCCGCTCTCGCGCCACGTCGACCACAGTGCGGATCGCCTCCGGGACGTGTCGGGCCTCCGAGTGCAGTGTACCTCCCTCCAGGCCACCTGTAAGTGAGCTTCGCGCCTCGCAGAGTTGTTATTCTTGGTCGGGGGAGCGCCCTTACGCACTAACGCCTGAGCCGCCGTTCTGCTGGTCATGAGGGTCTTCACCGGCGTCGTGCCCATTCCCCCACCGCTCGCCGCCATGGTCACTGAGCTCGTGGCCAGGCGCCCAAAACCTGAACACCGCGGCCAACCCCACCAGCCCGTTCCTGTTCCCGGGGGACCGTCGACACCCAAGAGAGCCGGGGGCGTATCAAGAGTGCAGCGATACCGGCGCCCGGGCCATCCTCCTCGCCGCCGCCGTCAGGCGAGCGGAGGCACGTCACCTTGCCCGTGGGCGTCACACTCGCGCACTCAAGGCCTTGTTAAGGAGAAGAACGTGGAAATCCCCGATGACGATCCCGTGGAGGCGACGCGCCTCATCGACGAGTGGGTGGACCGGCACCTGCCTTCACAGGTGTTGTTCAACGCTAGAGCGCAGGAAGAGGGCCATGCGTCCCGGTTCCTCGGCGCCTACGGCCGCTCGGTCGGACAATTCGAAGTCGAGTTCACGGCGCTAGTCGAGGTGATCAACCGCCTCAACTTCGTTCAGCGTGAGATGTGGCCGCCACACCGCAGCGTGCAATACGCGCTCCTCGCTCACAACCTCAAGCCGTTGCGGTCGGTGATGGACCGCCTGACGAAGGGCTATTACCCGGACGCACTCGGTCTTCTACGTGTGGCGTACGAGACCTTCATCCGACTCGTCTTCATCTCAGTCCACCAGGACGACCCGTGGGGGGCGCTGATGCGGAAGCCGCCGCCGCCGACACCGCCTTTCAACTTGACCGGATTCGTCCGCGATCAGCTGCGCCTTCGCTGGGCGACCAGCTACTCCGTGCTATCCGCCTTCACGCACTCCAATGCCGTCGACGTCCTCGACTCCTTGAAGCGGGCGGCGACGCGGCAGGGTGAGCCGGAGCGGTTCGGCCTGTCGATCGATTTCGATCCCAACCGGATCGAACTCGTCCTCCCACAGGTTCATTTCGCCCTGCTCGCCTACCTCCGCTTCGCGGTTGACCGGCTCGTCGGCCCGGAACTCCGACCTCAGGTGGCGGAAGCGGCCATCGCCGTGGAAGCGATCGACGTGATGACGTTCTTCCTCCGGACGCACCCGAAACGCTACTGGCGGGACGTCGCAGTCGACCTCGACTACGTGCTCGCCCTAGTCGCTGCCGCTGATGCCGGAGCCAACTGGAGGGAGATGGTGCAGACGCGCCCCGTGGTCCCCCCTTCATGAGAAGACTCCGGAGACGACCACCCTGACTGGTGTGAGACCATATTCGCGAGACCCGAGTGCGCGGACCCCGCTCGCCTGCAGGGGGTGGAGGCCCTTGGCCTGGACGGGTTGACCGGACCCCCATGATCGGTCCACCCGCTATGTGAGCTGTGGTTGATTGGTCCGCCACTGCCGAGCGAAAGCGGCCGGGGCGAGCATCCCGAGGGCGGAGTGGGGACGGTAGTCGTTGTACTCGCTGCGCCAGTCGGCGATGAGGACCTGGG
>DASZDM010000342.1:0-4738 GCA_035942015.1 Acidimicrobiales bacterium
GGGCGTGCCCATCCACCTGGTCGCCGGCAGCGACGACCACCTGGTCGACCAGCCATTCCTCTGGCGCCTGTCCGAGCACCACGCCAACCTCAGCCTCTCGATCTGGCCAGAAGCCGAGCACGAGCTCCCGCTCACGCATCCGGCGGCATGTGTCACCGAGATCGAGCGACTGCGTGCGTCGCTGTTGCGACGGCCGGATGGGTGAGTTCGAGCTCAACCCGTCAGGTGCATGAGGATGCCCGCCGCCGCCAAGGAGGTGCTCGGGCCGCTCGAGCGCCTCCATGCCCGCTGCGGCGATCGTGTCGACTTCGTCGACGTGTCCCTGCGCTTGCGCTCCCGTACCCGGTGGGAGATGGCACTCGACCGGCGGAGACGAGGTCACGCGGTCTTCACCAGCCCTCCTCCTTGGGGGTCGAGGAGGCGACGGGCGTTGCGTCTGCTTTCGTTGCATCGGCCGGCCAGCGCCGCCACGACCTTGACGTTGATCTTCACGAAGAAGTCCTTTCCAGAGCGTTGGGTGGTTGGTGCGAGGGCTGGGCGTGGCTCATGGACAGCCGGGGCCGGTTCACTGCTGGTCTCGGTAGATGAGGTGCCACGTTGCGCCGGCGTCGTCGGAGCGGTAGATCCCGGTGATGTCGTCCTCGAGGGCGGCGGCGTAGAGCACGCCGTCGCGTGCCAGCATCGCCTCGGGCTGACCGGGGAGGCGGCCCTGTTGCTCCCACGCCGAGGCGGCCTCCTGGCGTCGGTGCACGGTGCCGTCGGGCTCGACACCCCAAAGGCCCATCTCGGGATCCCAGGAGAGGACCACCAGACCAGGGCCGTCGACGGGTTCCCAGGTGCGACCACCGTCGACGCTGTCGAGCAGCCCCTCTGGGCTTGCCCCGACCACGTGGTCGGGATCGCTGGGGTCGACGGCGAAGCCGAACAGCTGCACCGTCGCGCGCGTGTCCCAGGTGGTGAGGTCGTCTGACACCATGAACCGGCCGCTGGTGGCGTCCCAGCCGTAGACCTGCTCGTGGGCGAAGGCCAGGCCGTGGAAGTCGGCATTGCCGGACAACGACAACGGCTCCCACGTCTGGCCGGCGTCGGTGCTCTCGATGAGGCCGAGTCGCGACGGCTGGCCCGCTTGGCTGCCCGGGACGTCGGGGTGGCCGCTGCCGAGGAACCGATCGGGGCCGGCGACGGTGAAGCCCATGGTGTCCTGATAGCTCGTACCCAGCCGCTCGGCCTGCCCCTCTTCGGGGATGCGGAACATCCCGGTGTGGGTGGCGACGTAGAGGCTGTCATCGGCGGGGTTCACGCCGAGGCCGTGGACGTGGGCGACGCCGGGCTCTTCCACCGGGCGAGCCGGCTCCGCCACCTCGCTGTCCGAGCTGGCGACGGTCCACACGAGCGCAGCGATCGCCGCCAGGCCGGCGACGAGAATGAACGGCGTGGCACCGCTGGTGCGAGCACGCCGGGAAGGCGCGTTCTTCTTGGTCACGAGATGCTCCTTGGTTCAGGGTTTGGGGTGCCCAGAAAGGCGACGGGTAGGTTGATCCGACCTGACCGAACACTGACGGCGGCGTCGGGCCCCGCGAAGGGCAGGGTCCGCACCGAGGCGGTGACCGCAGCGACAGCCCTCAGCGTTGAGGGCGCGCGCGTGCAGTGCTATGCCAGTTGTGGAGGTCGATCGGAGACGGCCGCTCGCAGCAGGCCGGTCATAACCACGCGTCGGAGGTGCACTCGCTGCCCCGTGTGGACTGCGAGATAGGCCAACCCTGCTAGGACGACGAGCGTGCACATGGCACAAGCGGCTGTGCCCGGGACACAGTCGTCGCAGTACGCCGCTCCCATGCCGGGCATCAGCAGGGGCAGCCCGATGATCACCAACAGCACCACCAAGGCGACGAGGAGAACCTTCTTCATGGTCGTGACACCAAGAGAGGAGTGTAGGAACCGGCGGCGACAACCAGACGGCGGGAGCGCCGGAAGCGATAGAGGCGCAGGCTGTGGTGACGACCGACACGCTCGAGAACGCCATGGCGGCGCCGGCCAGGATGGGCTTGAGCAGCCCGACGGCGGCCGCGGGGACGAGCACAACGGGCAGGCGATGATCAGCACGGCCACCGCCGCCACCAACGGGCCGGCAGCTGACTCACACATGTGCGGCACCGTTACACTGCATGCGGCCGTGGCGCTGGCAGAACGAGGGGACGTGGGGACGCGCAAACAGCTCCGTGGTGGCGAGCTCGAAGCTGCCGTTATGGACGTCTTGTGGGATGCAGGGGCATGGCTGACCCCCGGCGAGGTTCACGAAGTCCTCAGCGAGTCCCGCGCCCTCGCATACAACACGGTGCTGACCATCCTTGTCCGGCTGTGGGAGAAGGAGCGTCTGCAACGCCAGCGCGACGGGCGCGCCTACGCCTACCGCCCGCTCCTGACCCGTGAGCAGTACGCGGCGGTGCGGATCGAGCAGGTGCTTCACGAGGCCCGCGACCGTCCCGCTGCGCTCGCCAACTTCGTGGAGGCTTTGGGCGACCGCGACCGGACCCAACTCCGCCGGCTCCTAGAGCAGCTGTCGCGGAGGCGTTGACGTGGCACCACTGCTTCTTGTCGCTGGCTTGCTTCTCGTATCCTTACCAGCGCTCCTGCGCAGGGTCGGCCGCCGGTTCCCTCAGGCGGATTGGGCTCGCGTCTGCCTGGCCGCGGTGATAGGCGGGGCGGTGATGGTTGAGCTCGGTGCTGTGCTGTGGGCCGTGCCGACACTGCTGCGAAATGCGGGTGTTCCGGCACTGGCGATGCCCTGCAACTGGCTCCTCTGCCCATTGCTTCCTCTCGGAGCCGCTGGCGGGGCCTTTGGTGGCGTCATCGCAGTGGGCCTTCCCATCCGCGCGTGGAGAGGATGGCGACATACTCACGCTCAGATCGACGCCCTGGTGATCGAGCCCGCGTTCGGTTGCCACCACCACCGGAACGGCTACGAGTTGGTCATCCTTCCGACTTCCCAGCCGCTGGCCTACAGCGTCAGTGGCTCGAGTCCGCAGGTGGTCCTCTCCGAGGGGTTCTGCGATACCCTCGCCGACGTCCAGGTGGACGCCGTCATCGCGCACGAGGTCGCCCACCTCTCTCACCGCCACCCGGATCTCTTGCGTGGGGCGTCGCTCGCCGCCGCATCGCTCGCTTGGTGGCCGCTGACGGGACGATCGTATGGGGTGCTGCGGAACGCCTTTGAACGGTGGGCGGACGACGAGGCCAGCCGTGGCGACGACGACAGGCGAGTTGCGCTGCGTGACGCCATCGTGGCCACGGCCATGGCCGACCAGCCCACCGGAGTCGCTGCATTCTCCTTGGCCGAGGCCACCGCGGAGCGGGTCGAAGCCCTGCAGGAGCAGCCCTCTGCACCGGTGCCCGCCCGCCGCTGGTTTTGTATGCCTGGTGCGGCCGCTGGAGTTTTGGCCGCGGTCACTTTTGAGACGTGGATACACCAGGGGCAGCTTCTGTTCGCGATGCCCGGGGGCTGCATCGGCTGACCGCACCGCTGCCGCTGGTGCTTCCCCACACCAGCCCCTTGGAGCGGCGCTAACCCTCACGCCAGGGTGACGCCATCTACACGCCGCGCTGAGGTCTCGGGCCACCGCCGGTTCGTGATGCTCGCCTCAAGCGCCGCCTTACGGTTTGCGACCAGCCACCCTGGCCCGCCGGGGCCGCAGCTCTCTCGGCGATGCCCTGCCGGAAGACACCTCTGCAGAGGCGTTCTCGACGCCAGACTTGGTTCGAGACTCGCGCACGGGCTCGATCAGCTCCGCCGGGGAGACCTCGAAGATGTCGCACAAGGCGGCGAGGGTGGTCAGGCTCAGTCGCTCGGGGACCCGGGCCACGAGGCGGTAGACCTGCCCTCGGGACAGCATCACTCCTCGGCTAGCCAGCAAGGGAATCAGTTCGGAGGTGACGAACATGTCGCGAGTGACCATGACCTGGCGCAGGTGCCAGCGGTAGGAGACCCTCACCGTCATGGCTGTTGGTCCCTTAGATCCGAGGCAACCGTCCAGTCATCGGCTCTCCCGGCGGCCGCTAGCCGTGCGGCCACTGGGCCCCCTGTCCGCTTGTCATCGTCCTCATCACTGTTGAAGGTGTAGTGGTGCTGCGTCCTTGGCCGTGTCTTCTCTCACAGTGTGTAAGATATCCTCTTATCGGACCGCCACAAAATCTGGCCGGAGACTAGTGCACAAGTCTTTCTAGTTTCGGTGCGAAGCTCTTGTGTTCGGGCATGTAGAGCCAGTAGCGTCGTACTGGCTTGCCGCTTACCAAGATCGGGCCGCAAGACGGTGGGTAACTACAGAGGGCTCGCTGCTCACACGCAACCAAAAGGAGGTCGTTACGATGCGTCGCAACCGAAGGGCGGTATTCGCCGTCATGGTCACGGCAGGGGTGGGTTTCATGGTGGCGCCCGCAGCAGCGCACCCTCACCAGGTGCACACACGCAGCCATAGCCAGGTCCTGGCCAACGGCCAGAATCACCCCGGTTTCCAACCGATCAACGCCGAGGGCCTCCGCCTGTCATGCGCTGGAACACTGGAGCCAGCGAACAGCGGCCCCGCTGGCTATGGCCTGGAGACCGCGCACCACGGCCCCGACGCTGGCAAGCCCGGAAAGGCCGACGGCTGCTATGCGACCGAAGGTGATCCCGTGGACAGGAACCCGGCCATCGACTGACCGTCCCGCCGCCGACGTTGCTGCTTCGGTACAACGTCGGCGG
>DASZDM010000343.1:0-3474 GCA_035942015.1 Acidimicrobiales bacterium
TCGCGGCCGACGGCGACGTAGGTCGCGAGCTCGCTGAGCGGGAGCCCGTCGAGGGGGGTGTGGGTCTTGATGACCCGCCGGTGCGGCTGGGCCTCGAACAGGGCCCGCACGTTGTCGATTCGGGCGACGGTCTGGTCCAGCCACGGTGAGAGCGAGCTGAGGCGGTCGGGGAGCGCAGCGCCGTGCAGCAGCACGAGGCAGCACATCTGCATCCAGGTCGTGCCGCACTTCGGCGGCGTGGTCACCACGATGTCGCCGCTGCGGTGCTCGAAGCCCTCCCAACGAGCGCTGTCGCAGATGTACGACTCGTAGTGCCGCAGCGTCATCGCACCGGCGCAGCCAGGAAGCCGTGGTGGAGCAGGAACGCCGCGTGCCACACCATGACACTGTCGCGCATGAGGTCGGACCTAGTGATGCTCCTATGGATGTCAAGGCAAAGTTGTTGGCGGTCGGCGGGGTGGTGCTGGGCAGGACAGGGATGGGCCACTCACTGGTGAGGGCAGGCTCTTATTAGGCCATGCACTCGTCCGCCGACCAGGCGGAGATGAGTCGAGCGGCGGGCCGGCAGATCATTATCAAGACAACCCGCAGGGGCGTCGGCCGGTTCGCGGGCCAGGCCCGCCGCACGAGAGCTCGTCAGCTGCGAGGCAGGTGCCGGTAGACCTCGCGGGCGATGTAGCGCTTGAGCATGCGGATGATCTCGGGCTTCGAACGGCCCTCTTCGAGCCGTCGCTCGACGTAGGCGCGGGTCCGCGGGTCCGAGCCCATCCTGGTGATTGCGATGCGCCAAAGGGCGTGGTTGGCCTGGCGATCACCGCTGCGGTTGAGCCGGCGCCGAGTCACCTTGCCCGACGACGCCTCGATGGGCGACACCCCGCACAGATGGGCCCACGCCGCCTCGTTTCGCAGCCGCTCAGGGTTGTCGCCGGCGGCCACCAGCAACAGGGCGGCGGTGTCCACGCCGACGCCAAACAGCGCCAGCAGCTCGGGTGCCGTCTTGGCCACCAGGTCGCCGAGCAACACGTCGAGATGGGCCTTCTCGGCGTCGAGCACCAGCACCCGGCGGCCCAGCGTGCGCATGGCCACCTTGGTGGCGAAGAGCACCGGATCGGTGTCGGGCCGAGGCCGCAGGGCGGCGGCGGCGGGCCCGATGCGAGCTCGGGAGAGTCCCACAACCCGTTGTCGCAGTTGGTCGGGGGCGCAGAAGCCGAGGTGGCGGCTCTGGTTGAGGGTCTTGACCTTGGTGGCGCGGGCGCTGCGCTTGGCGATCATCAACGCCCGTATGGCCTCCACGTTGCCGTCCCTGGTCTTGCCGGCGCCAGAGGCCCGACCCGACAGCACAGCCCGGGCCGCCTCCACTGCATCGACGGGATCGGACTTACCCTGTCGCCGGCGCACGAGACGGTTCGGGCGGTCCACCTCTACCACCTCCACTCCAGCCGAGCGCAGGGCTCGAGACAGCCCAACGCCGTAGGATCCCGTCCCCTCCACGCCGACCCGCACGACGTCGCCGAACGACTCGAGCCAGGCCAGCAGCCTGCGGTGGCCGCCGGCGTTGGTGGCGAACTCCTCGACGCCGAGCAGTCCCCCGATGTCGTCTAGAGCGGCGGCCACGTTCACGTCGAGGTGGGTGTCCACCCCGCCCGTGACGGCCCCCGTTGCTTCTACGATGGTCATGTCATCCCTTCCTTCCAATTGGTCAAGGGGTGGCACGCAGCAAGCCGGGACGGCGGTCACTGAAGGGATCGGCTGCTCCTAACAGCTGGTCACTTCACGCCGCCCGACCGGTGCGCGCCGGGTGGTTCCTGGGAACCGGTCGACGGATCGTTAGCAAGACAGCGACGGCGTCAGCCGGTTAGCGGGTCAGACCGATCCCCAGGAGGAACTGACCGTACTGATTGTCGCTCCTACACCGGTGGATGGTCGGTCAACCCCTGCTGGACATTCTCCCTGCCGGTTCGCGCGGCCAGGAGGCCAGCACGAGGGGACTACCTACGGCATCTTGACCTGTTCTCGGTACACGCTTCCGCTCGCTGCGAGACTGGCCCCGAAGGCTCGAGCCGAGTTTGTCATCGCCAAGAACCCGGAGCCGGACTCGACGCTGCCCTACCTGACTGATCCGCCTGCGCGCTCGGCGAGGCGGGCGTCGTGCTCAAGGCCCGCGATACCTGGCCACGCACGGCGAAGGTCGCAGCGGTCAGGGACTGGACCGAAAACACCTCTGACCAGCAGCTCTTCCGAGAGCGGGTGACGGGAATCGAACCCGCGTTCTCAGCTTGGGAAGCTGATGTTCTGCCGCTGAACTACACCCGCGTGCGAGGGAGCTTACCGGCAGGCCGAAACCCACGAGGTTCGTTCACACCCGGGAAACAGCCCGGCAACAGAACCTTTCTAGGTTCCGGTGGCATGGAGGTGGCACTTGTGCGCTGGCCCAGGGAGCGGGCCCGGCGCGACCGCCTTCGCCGCCAGCGTCGGCCCGTACTGCTCCTGGTGGATGCGGGCACACCGCCGCCGGACGAGGTCGACGAGCTGGAGGACTGGATCCGGCTGCCGGCCGACGACGTGGACGTGAAGGCCAGGTCGGAGCACCTGATGGTGAGGTCACAGCGACATGGCGAGGTCACACCCTCGCTCGAAGCCGGGGTCTTGCGGGTCGGGACCGACTGGGTGTCGCTGTCGCCGTTGGAAGCCCGCCTTACCGCCGTCCTGCTCGAGCGCATGGGTGCCGTCGTCTCGCGGGACACCCTGGCCCGGATCGGCTGGCCGGCGGGCACCAACGCCCGCAACACCCTCGACGTCCACCTCGTCCGGCTTCGCCGACGGTTGGCCTCGGTTGGCCTGGGCGTCCACACGGTGCGCTCACGCGGCTACCTGCTGGAGCTGTCAGGTTCCTGTGAGCAAGACGTGTGCGACGTGTAACACCCAGAGAACGACCGGGAAATGCCGGCTGCCTACGTTCAGGTTCAAGTCAGATCGGCGCCCGAGGAGGATCTCCATGGTCAAGAAGTGCACCGCGCTGGTGGCGGCGTCCGGCGCCATCGCCGTCGTGCTGGCGACGCCAGCGGGCGCCCAGGAAGTGAGCGAGGTGAGCGCGGAGAGCGTCCAGACCAACCTCGACAACGTGTTCGTGCTGCTGTCGGCGGTCCTGGTGATCTTCATGCAAGCCGGCTTCGCCCTGGTCGAGGCCGGCCTCACCCGGGCCAAGAGCGTGGCCAACATCATGATGAAGAACCTGATGGACTTCTGCGCCGGCGCCCTGGCCTTCTTCGCCGTGGGCTACGCCATCGCCTTTGGCGAGGGGAACGACCTCTTCGGTTCGGAGGGCTGGTTCCTCGGCGACGGCGCCTTCCAGTACGGCACCCTCACCGTGCCCGTCACCTTCGTCTTCCAGGTCGCCTTTGCCGCCACCGCCGCCACCATCGTCTCGGGCGCCATGGCCGAGCGCACCAGGTTCAAGAGCTACTTCTTCTACAG
>DASZDM010000344.1:0-2624 GCA_035942015.1 Acidimicrobiales bacterium
AGCGACGTCGGCCGCGGAGCTGCGGCAGCGTCTCCGGCCGGCATAGTACCGGGGCCTCCGTCCACGGAACCGCTGCGAGTCCGCGTCGCCCACCGGATGAAGCGCCGCGTAACCCCCCATCTGGCCATGGACTGCCCGGGCAGGTTGGGGTTTCAGCCGCCTACTTCGGCACCTACCTCGCGCCCGGTAACGACCAGGGGCAGGCTCCGGGAGCCCCTACCACCCCATCCAGACGCGCCGATCGCGAGACCCATACAGCCGCAACGTGAGCCGAACCGACGTGCCGTTCGCGCGGCACCTCGAGCGGCGGCGGCCGACGGCTCGGCGTGGAGGGCGAAGAGCGCCGAACGCTTCTTCGCGCTGTCCTTGGAGTCCTACAAACCGGCATCATCGCGCCTCCTTCCGGGGATCGGGTGTGGGACGCGCCGATCGGTGCGCTGCGAGGAAAGCGCGGGAACGGAGTTTTGAGCGCGTGTTATCGGACCTTGGTCCGGCACATCCCGCCGGTTATCGGGGCGCATCAGAAGACCTTCCCCCGACCGAAGACGCGGGCGTTCCCTCGGCGTTATGTGCGGTGCCTGGTTGGCCTGACCCCCTGAGATCGGTCCACCTGGTGACCGACAATCGGGGTCCGGTCAGCCGTACCGAACGGCGCATCTCTTGCGTGGCCGGCTCTGTTTAGGACCAACCGTCGTCAGGACAGGATGCGGTTGGCCTCCAGGTTGTCCGGTATGGCGTTTCTCGCGAGCAGGCAGTGGCCGCGGCGCGAGGCGTCCACAACGTTGATGCACGTTAAGCGGCTTCCGCTAGGTGTCGAGGTCAATGGCGATCGGTAGGGCGCGGTCTCGCCAGCGAGTCAGGTCGCCGTCGTATCGGGGCGCGTACTTGGCGAACAGAGTGATCGGGCCTTCTCCCTCGTCGCCTCCTTCGACGACTCGGGCCCGAGCGTGCCGCCTATCGCCGTTCACCTCAACGAGCACGGGACCGGCGGAGAGGTTCTGCACCAAGTCTGATGATCGGCCGCCGCCTGACAGTAGGTACAGCGTGTCTCCATCCGCCGCACACCAGATCTCGATCCGGTGCGGCTGCCCGCTCGACGCCCGGTCGTCGTGAGGTAGCAGTAGTCGTCGTCGGATCTTGTCGTGATGCTCATGCTCCGGCGAGGCGAGCGGGAAGCCGCCGATGGCGATCGGCCCCCAGCGTTCGATGGTGAGCCGCAGGAGGCTCTTGCCCTGCTCCACCATGGCGTACCGGTACTCGTCCCAGTCGGGGTGCTCACCGGAGATGGTGCGGTAGTAGGCGACGAGCGGTTCGAGCGCGTCCGGCAGGTCGAGCACCGCGACGGTGCCCCAGACCTGGACCCACTCGCCGTTCCAGTCGTCGGACAGGGCGAGCGCGAACGCCGCGGGGTTGCGCCGGGCGTTGGCGACCTTGGCGCGCCCTCCGGGTAGGTGGACACGACGAGGCGACCCTCGTGGTCGATGCCGGCGGTCACGGGGGACGCCTGCGGGGAGCCGTCGCCTCGCGTCGAGAGTGCCGATCGACGGGCTGGCGGAATACACGCCGCTCGGCCCCGGTTGACATCTCTTGACGTGATCAACGCGGTGCCCGGGGCGGGGGGGGAGAACATGGCCAGTGGTCGAGCAGTGCCTGTGCAAGACCAGGACCTCGTTCAGCTCTATTTGAACGACATCGGCAGATACCCCCTGTTGTCCAAGGACGACGAGGTCCGCCTGGGCGAGGCCGTGCAGTGCGGTGCGGCGGCAGCGGCGGAGCTGGCCCTGGGCACGACCGTCGATGCTGAGCGCCGGGCCGCCCTCGAGACGCGGGTACGGCGAGGCGACGAGGCCGCCGAGACCTTTGTGAAGTCCAACCTCCGCCTCGTGGTCTCGGTCGCCAAGCGCTACGCCAGCTCAGGAGTGCCGCTGCTCGACCTGGTTCAGGAAGGCAGTTGCGGGCTCATCCACGCCGTGGAGAAGTTCGACCCCAAGAAGGGCTTCAAGTTCTCCACCTACGCCACCTGGTGGATCCGTCAGGCGATCGGGCGCGGTATCGCCAACACCGGGCGCACCATCCGCCTGCCCGTCCATGCCAGCGACCAGCTCTTGGCCCTGCGCATGGAGCGCGCCGCCTTCGAAGTGCGCCACGGGCGGATCCCGACCTCCGAGGAGCTCGCCGAGGCGCTCGGGCTGTCGGTACGCAAGGTCGAGGAGCTGACTCCCTTCGTCCACGAACCAGCGTCGCTGTCCGAGCCGGTCGGTGAGGACCAGCGTGAGCTGGGCGAATTCGTCGAGGACACCGGTGCCGAGGCCCCTGACCAGCAGGTCTTCGCCTCCATGCTCCCGGTCCAGGTGACCGAGCTGCTGTCGACGCTCGACTTTCGTGAACGGGACGTGTTGTTCCTGCGCTACGGGCTCGACCGCGGACAACCTCGGACCCTCGAGGAGGTCGCGCAGCACTTCCATCTAACTCGGGAGGGCATCCGAAACATCGAGAACAAGGCCATCGCCAAGCTGCGGCGGCGGTGCAACCGGGGCGAGCGCGACCTTCTGAGCGCCTGACGGTCCCAGCAGCTCGCGAGGCCAGTTCGGTGCCGGCCCGGGCCTGCCGTGGCTGGGGCGCTC
>DASZDM010000345.1:0-2493 GCA_035942015.1 Acidimicrobiales bacterium
GCCGCCCGCTACGCCCGCATCGTGGGCGAGCACGCCGTGCTACGGCGCCTCATCGCCGTGGCCGGGGAGATCGCCGAGATGGGCTATCGGGTGCCCGACGATGTAGCCGAGGCCGTCGACCGGGCCGAGGCCATGGTCTTCGACGTGGCCCAGCACCGGGTCAGCGACACCATGGCGCCGATCCGCGACCTCCTCGACGACAGCCTCACTCGGCTGGAGGCGCTCTACGAGCGGGGCGACGCCATCACCGGCGTGCCCACCGGCTACCAGGACCTCGACCACCTGCTCAGCGGGCTGCAGCCGTCGAGCCTGGTCATCGTGGGGGCCAGACCCGCAGTCGGCAAGACAGCGTTCTCCCTCGGGATGGCCGCCCACGCCGCACTGGAGGCCAACCGGCCGGTGCTGTTCTTCTCGCTGGAGATGAGCCACCTGGAGATCACCCAGCGCCTCCTCGCCGGTGAGGCGAGTGTCGACAGCACCCGGATGCGCAACGGCAAGCTGGCCGAGGGGGACTGGACCAAGATCAGCCATGCCATCGGGCGCCTGGCTGAGGCCCCGCTGTACATCGACGACAACCCCCGGGCCACGGTGCTCGAGATCCGGGCCAAGGCCCGCCGGCTCAAGTCGAGGCTCGGGGATCTCGGCATGGTGGTCGTCGACTACCTGCAGCTGATGAGCGGCCGCAGTGGAGCCGAGAACCGCCAGGTTGAGGTGTCGGAGATCAGCCGGGGGCTCAAGGTCCTGGCCCGGGAGCTCCAGACGCCGGTGGTGGCCCTTTCCCAGCTCTCCCGGGGCCTGGAGCTGCGGGCCGACAAACGTCCCGTGCTGGCCGACCTGAGAGAAAGTGGCAGCCTCGAACAGGATAGTGACGTCGTTCTGTTGCTTTTCCGCGACGAGCTCTACAACCCGGAGTCACCGGACCGCGGCACGGCGGAAGTGCTGGTGGCCAAGCATCGAGCGGGGCCCACCGGGATGGTCCGGCTGGCGTTCCTCGAGCGTCATACCCGCTTCGCCAACATGGCGAAAGGCTTCTGAAGGTCTGTAGGACGAGAGGATTTCTGAGCAATGGCGAGAATTGATGAGCACTAGTTGAGCAATCGACGCGGGTCTATCTGAGCATCGGCCGTGCGAGGATCATGGCGCGGCATCCAGGGCGGACAGAGCCACGGGGGCTTCTTGGCGCCGAGTGGCCAGGAACTTCCGTCGTCGCGATGCGTCTCCAAGGTCGAACTGCGTCCCCCTCAAAGCTTGGAGGCCTGCAGGGTGGCGTTGGCGGGCGGTGGTGATGCCTCCAGCTTCTTGCTGGCCAGGGGGTTCAGCGTGCCGACCGGCTGCCTGCCGGAACCGCTCTTCGCAAGTCGACCGAGTTTCAGCACGCCGATCATGATGCCTTCCAAGGCCCCGTAGAGCAGCAGGCCGATGGCGATGGCGGCTACCGGCAAGGCGATGATGGCCACCTCGATGGTGGCGAAGACTCCGGCAGCGATCAGGTCACCCCACATCAATAGGCCGACGGCCAGCGCCGCGAGGGCCACCCAACCGCCGTTCTTCTCGGCCACGTCGCTCGCGCCGATGAATCCGAACACGCCCAGGGCGATGAAGAGCCCCGCAGCACCCAGGGCCGCCGTCCTGCTGATGTCGCTCAGCGCGCTCTTGCTCCCCCCCCGATCGGCAGCCGTTCTGCTTCGAGCAAACCGACCCACCAGAGCCGCCGCCACGATGACCACACCGAGAACAGGAAGCGCCACCATAAGCAGGTCCAGGGAAAGCACGACGTCATGGAGCGACAGGAAGCCGGCGGATGCAACTGTCAGGGCGAGGGCCCACGTGCCGACCCGCACGGCCCCCAGCGGCGTCTTCGTCAGCATGGCGAGGGTGACGGCGCTCCACATGAACCAGCGCCTCAGCCACGGCACGTCCGACTCCCACATCGCATGGCGAAACACCATGTTCGCCTTCCGCAACGTTGCTTGGGGCACTCTGTCGCCCCAGTAGACGTCGTGCACCAGGGCGGCGTTTGTGTGCTTGCCGTAGCTCCGGACCAGCCACTGCAGGAACAATGGGACTGAAGTGAGGTCCGTTGGCCCGAAGCCGTCGGGAACCGTGTGTGCACTGTCGTCGTCGTACTGGTCGACGTACCGGAAGCCGTGCACGACCTCCCAGGACGTCGCACCGACCACCCGCAGCGTGAGCTTGGTCTGTTCGCCGTCGAGGAACTCGAAGGGCATCCTCACCGCCTCCTTGTGCCCGCCGCCGGGCTCGGCGCGAGCGTACGACCGATGCGCACAATGCGCGGAACGCCACTCCAGCTCGACGAGGAATCACGTGGGAGTCCGCTGATCCGGCGTGTACCGAGCGCGCTCCATCATGGCTGAAGCCGCATGCCGGTCCGGGCCGATTGGATGGCGCTCGATCGGGAGGGCGAACACGCGACTGGCTTTCTGCGGGGGAACACGCCGGTTGTTTGAATCGGGGTCGGCGATCATTGCTTGG
>DASZDM010000346.1:0-10597 GCA_035942015.1 Acidimicrobiales bacterium
GTGGTGTTCGGCGGCAGCGTCAGCAGGCGGGTGCGAATGGACTCGAGAATGGAGGGGAAGTCGGAGTAGGAGCGCCCGGTGGCGCCAGGGCCACCCTGGAACAGGGTGTCGCCCGAGAACACCACGTCGTGGCTCGCCAGATACAGGCAGACCCCGCCCGGGCTGTGCCCTGGCGTGTGCAACACGCCGATGCGGTCGCCGGCCACCTCCACCGCATCACCCTCACCGAGAGCACGGTCCGGAGCCCGGCCCGGGTGGACGAGGTCCCACAGCATCCGGTCGTTCGGATGCAGGGCCAGGGGCGCCCCGCCGGCGGCAGCCACGTCGAGGGCAGCGTTGATGTGGTCGTTGTGGCCGTGGGTGCAGACGATCTCCACCAGCCGGCGGTCGCCCACGGCAGCCAGAATCGGTCCGGCATCGTGGGCGGCGTCGATGACCACGACCTCGTCGTCGTCACCCACCAACCAGACGTTGTTCTCGACCTCGAAGTCGCCCCCGTCGAGGGAGAAGATCCCCGACGTCCGCACCCGGTCGATGCGGAGGCCGCCGGCGCCCGTCACTACAGGACCACCACCGAGCGCAGGACCTGCCCGTGCTGCATCTTCTCCAAGGCATGGTCCACGTCGTCGAGCGCCAGGGTCTCGGTGACGAAGCGGTCGAGATCGAGGTTTCCCCGCAGATAGAGGTCGATCAGGATGGGAAAGTCCCGGGACGGCAGGCAGTCGCCGTACCACGACGACTTCAGCGCGCCGCCCCGCCCGAACAGCTCGAGCAGGGGCAACTCGATGGTCATGGTCGGGTCAGGCACGCCCACCTGGACGAGGGTGCCGGCGTGGTCACGGGCGTAGAAGGCTTGGCGGTAGGTCTCCGGCCGGCCCACGGCGTCGATCACCACGTCGGCGCCGAAGCCGTCGGTCAGCTCCCGGATGACCTCCACCGGGTCGGTCTCCGTGGCATCGACGGCGTGGGTGGCACCGAAGTGCAGGGCCCAATCCAACTTCTTGGGATCGATGTCGACGGCGATCACCCGGCGGGCACCTCGCAGTGCCGAGCCGGCGATGGCGGCCGCGCCCACGCCACCACAGCCGATGACGGCGACGGAGTCGCCGAGGCCGACCTGGCCGGTGTGCACGGCGGCACCGAAGCCGGCCATGACCCCGCAGCCGATGAGGCCGGCGGCCTGAGGTCGGGCGGCGGGATTGACCTTGACGGCCTGGCCGGCCGCCACCAGGGTGCGCTCGGCAAAGGCGCCGATGCCGAGCGCGGCCGTGAGCGGCGTACCGTCACCGAGCGTCATGGGTTGGGCGGCGTTGGCGCTATCGAAGCAGTACCACGGCCGGCCCCGCCGGCAGGACCGGCAGTGCCCGCACGGCGCCCGCCACGCCAGGACGACATAGTCGCCCGGCGCCACGTTGACGACACCGTCGCCCACGGCTTCGACCGTCCCCGCGGCCTCGTGGCCGAGGAGGAAGGGGAAGTCGTCGCTGATCGCGCCCTCCCGGTAGTGCAGGTCGGTGTGGCACACCCCACACGCCTGGACCGCCACCACCACCTCGCCCGGCCCGGGGTCGGGGACGTGCACCGTCTCGATCGAGACGGGCGCCCCTTTCTCCCGCGCCACCACCGCACGCACGTCGTAGGCCACGCCGCTCCCACCCCCCACCGGTCAAGGTCTAGGAGCGACGGTACCCCGGGGCTGGGGTTAACTCCCCTCGGGACGAACCGGGTAGCCGGGCTTCTCGATGGGAGCGCGCACCTGATTTCCCCATTCGGTCCACGAACCATCGTAGTTGCGCACCTTGGGAAACCCGAGCAGGTGGTGCAGGGCGAACCAAGTGTGGCTCGAGCGCTCCCCGATGCGGCAGTAGGCGACGACGTCGTCGGACGACGAGAGGTTCTGCTCGCCCTCGTAGAGGGCACGGAGCTCGTCGGCCGACTTGAAGGTGCCGTCTTCGTTGGCGGCCTTCTTCCACGGCACGCTGGCTGCGCCCGGGATGTGGCCGCCCCGCAGCGCCCCTTCCTGGGGGTAGTCGGGCATGTGCAGCAACTCGCCCGAGTACTCCTGGGGCGAGCGCACGTCGACCAGCCGACCTTTGGCCTTCAGGTGGGCCCGGACGTCGTCGGCGAAGGCCCGGATGGGGGCGTCGTTGCGCTCGACGACGGGATAGTCGGTGCGGGGGCGTTCGGTGGCGTCGGTGGTGAGCTCCCGGCCCTCGGCCACCCACTTGGCTCGCCCACCGTCCAGCAGACGGGTATCGGGGTGGCCGAAGAGGCTGAACACCCACAGGGCGTACGCCGCCCACCAGTTGAAGTTGTCGCCGTAGAACACGACGGTGGTGTCGCGGCTGATGCCCTTCTCGGACATGAGCTGGGCGAAGCCCTCGGCATCGAGGTAGTCGCGGGCCACCGGATCCTGGAGGTCGGTGTGCCAGTCGACTTTGACCGAACCAGGGATGTGGCCCGTGTCGTAGAGCAACACATCCTCGTCGGACTCCACCACCACCACGTCGGGGTCGTCGAGGTGCTCGGCCAACCACTGCGTGGTCACCAGCTTCTCCGGGTGGGCGTAGGCGGCAAGCTTCTCGTCGGTGTCGTGGGCAACGGGCACGTTGCGCTCCTCTCATCCCTGGCGCCCAGGGGTTTGTGGTCAATAGGTTCGCGGGCGCTTCCCCGCAGGCTACGGGTATCCTGCCGATTCCCGACAAGTGTGGTCAAGAATCGAGCGAGGTACGCCCATGTCGTCGATGCCCCCCAAACTGGCCCGGATCGTCCAGCTCTTCGCCGGCGCCCCCAAGGACCTCCGGGTGGAAGCGCTGCTCGAGTACTCCCGAAAGGTGCCGTCGCTCCCTCCGCACCTACAGGGCCAGCAGGGTGCCATGGAGCAGGTCGAGGAGTGCCAGACACCGTTCTTCCTCTCCACCGAGCTCGACGACGACTGCCGCATGACGGCGTGGTTCGACTGCCCGCCCGAGGCCCCGACGACCCGAGGGTTCGCCGGCATCCTGTCCGAGGGCCTCAACGGGGCAACGGCGCAGGAGGTGCTGGACGTGCCCAACGACTTCTACACCCAGATGGGACTTGCCGAGGCTATCTCGAGTCTGCGGCTGCGGGGCATGGGCGCCATCCTCGGACACCTCAAGCGCCAGGTCCGCCAGCAGGCGGCGAACTGCCCCTAGATCTACTCGTTCGGAGTCTGGACCGGCAGGGTGCTCATGTCGGCCAGCGGGAACACCTGGTAGGTGGAGACGTTGTAGACCGGCGAGCGGACCAGCAGCATCTCGAGCTCCTCGTTGGAGTCGACCTCGTAGATCCATGCCCCGCCGTGCGCCCCCACCACGTGGTAACGGCTGAGGATCTTGCCCTGCTCCTCCAGCGGTTTGGCATGGTCGGGCATGGACATCACCGCCTTGAGCACCTCTCCCGACAGGCGGGACAACTCGATGCGCCACAGCACCAGGAATTTCATGTCGTGCTCCTCTTCGTCGGCGGAGGTCCACCTCTACCCCGCTGGTCCATCGTCCACCCGAGCGCCTGGTGGCGGGGTTTCTCGGTGCCGTCGCGGCGGGTAATTCGCTCGGGTACGGCCCCGCCCATGGAGGCCACACCGGAATTGAGAGGTGACCGATGAACAGTCGAGACAAGTCAGCTGCCGAACGCGTCGAGCAGAAGGTCGACGACGTGACCACTCGATCTGGCTCCAAGTACGGCGACGACGGCGGCGACAGTCGGGCACAGTCACTCGAATCGGAGCAGCGCCGGGAAGCCGGCGAGGCGTGGGCCGGCCCCGGAGTTCCGGCCTCGAGCGACGGTCAGGCGAAGGGCCTGGTCGTCGGCAGCCTCCTGGGAGGCGCCATCGGACTGATCGTGTTGCTCCCGCTCGGATTCATCCCCATAGGGGGCCTCTCACTGACTGGTCGCCTCATCCTGTGCGCCATCATCGGCGCCCTCGCTGGTGGCACTGCCGGTGCGCTCTACTTCGGAGGTCGGGTTCCCGAGCTGCAGGGCGAGACCAAGGATGCCGACGGTCGCCCGTCGGTCGGCAGCTCACTGCGCGATCCCGGCAGCGATTCACGGGGCCGCTGAGCCCGGACGGCCGGTCGGCGGGGAGGACGGTCCGGCGTGCACGGCCAGGTCGTAGACCCGTCGCTTGGCCGCGTTGTAGGCGCCGGCCACCTCAGCCACGGCATCCCGGGTGGAGATGCCCTCATCTCGCAGCCGAGCCAATGCTGCTCGCAGGACATCGTCGTCGGCCGTGACGGGAGGAGCCGCCCCCTCCACCACGATCACGTACTCCCCGCGGGGCTGGTGCTCCTCCACCCGGTGGATGGCGCCCTCCAGTGATCCCCGCCACGTCTCCTCGTACAGCTTCGTCAGTTCCCGGCACAGCGCCACGCGCCGCGCCCCTCCGAGGACTTCGGCCAGGGCCATCAGCGTCCGAGCCAGCCGGTGGGGCGCCTCGTAAAGGACCATCGTGCGCTGTTCTGAGGCCAGCGCGGCCAGGCGCTCGGCCCGTCCCGAGCCGCTCCGGGGGAGGAACCCCTCGAAGACGAAACGACCGGTCGTAAGTCCGCTCACTACCAGCGCGCTCAATGCCGCCGAGGGGCCGGGCACGACCCGTACTTCGAACCCGGAGGCGGCGGCGGCCCGCACCATTCGCTCGCCAGGGTCGGAGATGCTCGGAAGACCGGCGTCGGAGACCACGGCCACGACGTTCCCCCGACGCAGGTGCTCGAGCACCGTCTCCACCTGGGCCGCCTCGGTGTGGTCATTCGCACTCAGCAGCGGAGGCGTCGGCACACCGGCAGACGACAGAAGGGCCCGGGTCCGCCGAGTGTCCTCGCACACCAACAGGTCGGCGTCGGCCATGGTCCGCAGGCCCCGGGGGGAAAGGTCCTCGAGGTTCCCGATGGGTGTGGCCACGACCATCAGCCGGCCCGATGTTCCGGCTGCGCCGGGGGTCACGGGCGTATCTCGAGCCGGTCGCCGGGACGGAGCTGCCAGCGCCCGAAGGCGCCGGCTTCGGCTTCGATGACGCTACGGGCCCTCAGGCGCGGCCGGCCGAGCCGGCGCCTGACCATGGTGGTGGTGGCGAGGACGACGAGGTCGGCGTCGCAGTAGGCGACATCGAGGTCGAAACGCATGCCCAGGGTGTGTACCGACATGGCCGGGCGCAACAACAGCGCCCCGTCCATCCCGTCCCGCCCGAGAAGGCCCCGGCTGCGGGCGGCCATCGATGTAGCCACCTCGAGTGGCGCCAGCACCTCGTCACCCCGGACCAGCCACGGCACCGTCGGTCTCTGCGGTTCAGACGTTGAAGCGGAACTCGAGGACGTCGCCGTCGGCGACTTCGTAGTCCTTGCCCTCGATGCGCAGCTTGCCCACCTCTTTGGCCTTGTTCCACGACCCGAGCTCGAGCAACTCGTCCCAGTGGATGCACTCGGCCTTGATGAAGCCCCGTTGGAAGTCGCCGTGGATCACGCCGGCACACTCCGGGGCCTTGGCTCCGGCCCGGAAGGTCCAGGCCCGGGATTCCTTCTCACCCGTGGTCAGGAACGTCCGCAGGCCGAGCAGGGAACGGGCCGCGACGATCAATCGGGGAAGGGCGCCCTCGCCCAGGCCGAGCTCGCTGAGCATCTCGGCTCGATCCTCGGCCGGCAGCTGGGCCGCTTCGGCTTCGAGCTGCACGGAGAGCGGAAGGACCTGCACCTGCGAGCCCGCACCGGCGAAGGCGTCGACCACCGGGGCGGCCAGGGCATCGGCCTCGGGGAGCTGGTCGTCGCCCACGTTGACGACCACCAGCGCCGGCTTGTTGGTGAGCAGGAACCAGGGACGCAGGATCTGGCGCTGCTCGTCACTGAGCGTGGAGCGGTAGAGGGGGGTGCCCTCGGAGAGACAAGCCAGCGCGGCATCGAGGGCGTCGACCTCGGGGGCGAGCGACCGGTCGAGCTTGGCCGTCTTGCGCCGGCGCTCGATCTTGGACTCCACGCTCTCGAGGTCAGCCAGGGCCAACTCGGTCTCGACCGTGGCCAGGTGCTCCATCGGATCGGATGGCCCCACCACGTCGGGGTCGGGAAAGGCCCGCAGCACGAGCACGAGGGCATCGACCTCACGGATGCCGGCGAGGAACCGGTTCCCCAGCCCTTCTCCTTTGCTCGCCCCCTCGACCAGGCCACCGATGTCCACGAACTCCACCGTGGCGTGCACCACCTTCGCACTGCTCGACATGACGGCCAGCGCCTCGAGTCGGCCATCGGGCACTCTGGCCATGCCTACGTTGGGGTCGACGGTGGCAAAGGGGTAGGCCGCGGCCAGCGCCGAGCCGCCGGAGAGCGCGTTGAACAGACTCGACTTGCCGGCGTTGGGCAAACCGACGAACCCGAAGCGTTCCACCGGCCCACCGTACCGCTGTGGTCGGGTTGAGGCGGTCGGCCACAACGCCTCCCATAGGCTTGTGGTGACGCCAAGCCCGAGGGGGTAGCGATGACGGTCATCAACGCCGACGCCCGGTCGCTTCTCACCGAAGAAGGCGGCCCCGAACTCCTCCAGCGCCTCGCCGAGGTGTACCTCGGCCCCGGCCTCAAGTTCCCACCCTTCGACAATCCGCCGCCCGGTCGGATCATCCGCATCTCCGCCGCTCGCCTCGGTGGCGTCGGCCCGTGGTCGGACACAGGCTGAGCCGGCGACCCCCTCCCTCGCCCTATCAACCTGTTCATGCAGACTTTTCTCCCCTACCCCGACTTCGACCGGTGTGCCGAGGTCCTTGACGACCGCCGACTCGGAAAGCAACGGGTCGAGGCACTCCAGATCATGAGGGCGCTCACGGTCGAGGTGTACGGCTGGAAGTCGCACCCCGCGGTGTTGATGTGGAAGGGCTACGAGGAGGCGCTGGCCGCTTACGCCATGGCCATCTGCGCAGAGTGGTGCCGCCGTGGTTTCGCCGACACCTGCGCGGGGAAGATCGGTGCCGACGTCCGGAGAGCCGGCGTCCTCTCGGTTCGGAGCCAGGCCGAGCTGCTTGCCGCCGACCGGCTCCCGCCCTGGCTCGGCGACGAGTCGCTCCACCGCAGCCACCGCTCGGCGCTGGTCCGCAAGGACCCGACGTGGTACCGCGAGTGCTTCCCCGACGTGGCCGACGATCTCCCCTACGAGTGGCCGGTGCGGGCCGAGCGTCGGGTACCCAAGCGGGCCGGTCGCTCCGGGGATGTCTAGCGGCCGGCCACTCTGAGCTGGTCGACGTAGCACTCGGCGAAACGGCGAGCGGCGTCCCCGTCGAACAGGCGATGGGGATATCGGAACACCAGGTGCATCCGTCCCGACACGGTGGCGGCGCCGATGGACAGGCCGATGGGGATCCTGGTGGGTGGCGAGAACCAGACCTCCAGTGTCTCGCCGGCTTCGGCTCCGAACGTGGGTGGCGCGGCCAGGCGGCCGAGGTTGCAGAGCATGGCGGTATCGACGTCACGGTTGCCGGTGACCGGCCGGAGGACCACTGCCGACTGCTTGGCCCACAAGGCCAGGAGCCCCGATCGATCCAGCGCCTCGAGCAGGGCCGTACCGGTGCGACTGCGCCGGTTCCGGCTGGTCTGGGCCGTGACCATCTTGAGAGCCTTCGCAGCGTTCGACCGGTCGCGGCGACCCGTCGAGACCCTGGCCGTGACCGAGAAGTTCCCCATGGCGTCCTCTCGCAGCCTCGGGGAGCGCAGGTTGGCCGAGACGAGGACGCTGACGCGGCCTCCGGGCCGCCCGTGATCGGCGTTCCAGGCGCCGATGGCGAGGTGGAGCGCAGCCAGGAGCACGTCGGTGGACGTTCCGGAATGGCTGAAGTGCACGAGCGCGCTCGTGTCTTCCTGTGCGAGGTTGACGAGGTGGTAGCCGAAGCCCGGCTCGTCGCCTGTCGAATCGGGCGCCAGAAGGGCAGGCGGCGTGAGCCGGTTGCGGACCTTCTCGATCACTCCCCGGTAGAGCCATACAACCTTGGTGCCTTCGGCGGTCGACGGCCGGACCGGGATATCGTGCAGGGCCAGCAGGTCGAGCGGAGGCGGCGGCGGGTCTTCTCCGGCGTAGTACCGGGCCACGGAGATCAGGACCCCCAGGGCGGCGAAGCCGTCCACAACGGCGCGGTGGAAGTTGGTCATCACCACGTCGCCACCGGGGCTGCGGGCCAGACGCGCTCGCAACGGAGGGGCCCCGAGAGGAAGGGCCATGCCCTGCAGGTCGGCCCGGGCGGCATCGAGCGCAACCTCGTCGGCGCACTCGACGACCGACAGAGGATCGGGCATCCCGCCCAGGGCATCGACGAAGGCCTGACGCAGCCGTCCCTCGTCCAGGTGGCCGGCGACCCGGACCTCCAACTGGACGTTCCACGGCGGCCCGGGTTCGCCCGACGCCTCGACCTGATCCTGCACCGAGGGCTCGGTCCACTCGCAGTCGAGCTCGCAGCGGTGGTCGCCCTGACGCCCCCGCAGCAACCGCCCCAGGTCACCGGCCATGCCGGACAGGTTGTGGGCGCCGATGCGCAGCAGCGAGTAACGAGATCCCTGCCCGGCTCCTGGCTTCAGGGGCGAGACCCGGTCGACGTGAGCCATCATCCGCTGGCCGTCGATGGAGATGTGCAGGCTGTTGTCGGGCTGGCTCTCCCGGATCGAGATCTCCCCCGGGTGGAAGATCCGTCCCCACCACCGATCACGGTGGAAGCGTCCACCCTCTTCGAGGCTGCGGATCAGATCCGTCAATCCTCGACTGCCCAGCTTGGTGGTCACGGCGGCATCTTCGCCGCTGGCGCCGTCCCACGAGAAACCGGACGGGCCGGTCAGCGATGGCGGTCGGGTCCGGCCCGGTCGATGTCGATGCGCACGATCACGCGTCGTTGCTCCTCCATGGAGCGGCGGTAGTCATCCCAGTCGGGATGCTCGCCCGTGACGGAGCGGTAGTAGTCGACGAGGGGCTCCATGGCATCCGGAAGAGAGACGACGGTGGCCGTGCCGTCGATCTGGATCCACTTCCAGAAGTCCTCCGAGGTGACGAATACCGAGACCCGGGGATCACGGCGCATGTGGCCGACCTTGTATGCCACCTCCCTGGTGCTGATCGTGACGTACCCGTCGTCATCCACGCCCACCAGGACCGCCGACATCTGCGGGCGGCCGTCGGACCGCACGGTGGCCAGCACGCCGCGGTGGTGTTCCCGCACGAACGCCCGGGCCAAATCCGCGTCCACGGACCGAGAGGCTAGGCCGCTGACGGCGGGGCCGACGCCACCGGTTGGCGTTGGGTGGCCACGTGCGGAGGTACGTCGGGTAGGCAAAACCATCCGGCCTCGGGGACGCTCGAGCATGGTTCCCGCCGGAATTGCCCCCGTAGCTCAGAGGATAGAGCGTCGTTGCCTAAGCCTAGGTTCGTGGTCGTTGGCCTTCCCAGCGTCGGACCTGGTAGGCGGCCTAAAACACCTGGTAGATGGCCCTTTCTGGCCTCCCGGAGCACCTGCACCGCCTACGCTCTAGACCCCTGTAGTAGCCGCCGTTACGCGCCTCCCCGAAGTACGGGCAAAGTACGGCCGCCACCGATCGCCCTCTGCGGCCGTCTCCCTTCAGTAGGCAAGCCCTTCCGCCGCCCGGCAAGCCGGACGAATCCTCAAACCCCGCTTCTACCGGGCGGACCGCTAGCCCCATGCTTAGACAACCCAGGGGCTGGCGGTCCGGCAACGGCTCCGTTAGCTCTTGGTCTTGCCGATGGCCATACCCAAGAACATTCCCACGACCAGGCTGGCACTTCCGGCCACCATGACTGCCCACGTGCCGGCTTGGGCCGCAGCCTGGGTGGCCTGCATGCCCGCAGTCGTGGCCGTTTGAGTGGCCTCCATGCCGGCGGTCGATGCCGCCTGCGTGGCCTGCGCAGTCTCCAGCGCGTGGATCCTCTCCTTCAGGTCATCATCTTCCACTCTTTGTCTCTTCCTCTCTTGGGGGAGAGCAAGCAGTACCCGACGACGAAGCCTCCAAACCAGGCTCAGCCGTAGGTCGCCCGGGCCGCCCCGCGTCCGCTGGTCGTCGCAAGCCGGTCAGGTGGCCAGAGAGCCGATGCACGCCGGTCTGGCCTCCTGAGAACGAGAACGCTGATGAAAGCGTTCGATCGAGTTCTCACGGTGGAGAGGGGTCGGAGCTTCCGGATTCCCTCTTGCCTAATGATCTCAGCCGATTTCGGCCGCCACCGCCTCGACAAGTAGCCGAGGTGGACATCTCCCCGTCATGCATCGCCTCACGGCGATCGAGCCCGAATTCGTCGGCGCACGACAGATCGTGTTCCAGGCGCCCTACCTTGCGACTCCGTGTCGCTTACCAGAGCCGACCAGGAGGCTTGGTCGCTCGGGCCGAGTTCACCCCGGTCCTCGCCGGCTCGACCGCCCTAGGCTAGCGGCGGCGGCGGGTGGGCGCTAGGGGTCTGAGGTGGCTGCTCGACGGATGGAAGTACCGAGTACGGATAATTATGCACCACCCTGCCAAGGCCGAAAGTGGCCCTCACCAGGGCTTGCCCCCGTAGCTCAGAGGATAGAGCGTCGGTTTCCTAAACCGTGCGTCGCAGGTTCGAGTCCTGCCGGGGGCGC
>DASZDM010000347.1:0-10569 GCA_035942015.1 Acidimicrobiales bacterium
GCTCGAAGCTGAAGTCGGCGTAGGCCGGCCCCCGCCACAGCCCCAGGGCCGCCTCCAGCACATCGAGGGCGCCCTGGGGATCGCCAGCGGCCAGCAAGCGGATGCCCTCGGCCGTCTGGTGCTCGAAGCGCACGGCGTCGATCGAGTCCGGATCGACCCGCAGCAGGTAGCCGGGCGGTTGGGTGACCAACACGTCGGAGCGGCCCCGGTTGGCGCCGGCGGGCTGGAGCAAGCGCCGGAGCCGGGAGACGTAGGCCTGCAGCGACGCCATGGCCCGGGTCGGCGCCTCGTCGCCCCACAGCTCCTCCACCAGCCGGTCCACGCCAACCACCCGGTTGGCCGACATCACCAGCACCGCCAGGAGGGCCCGCTGCTTGCGACTGCCGAGGGCCAGCACCTCGCCGCCGCAGACGACCTCCAGCGGGCCGAGGACCCGGAAGTCCATCGCCAGTCGCTCTTCTGGCGTCACAGCTCCAGATCGAACCACACCAGGTCGCGCCCTTCGGTCTCGGGGTTGGCCCGCTCGATGTGCGAAGGCCGCAACCCTGCCCGCTGCATCACCACGGTGGCGCCCGGCTGGTCGCTCGGCACCGCCGCCACCAGCGAGAGCACTCCCTGGGCACGTAGGGCATCGGCAAGGTCCTCGATCATCCGCCGGCCGATGCCCCGCCCCCGCTGGGACGAAGCGACCACGACGGCGAGGAGGCGGACCCGTCGCCCGTCGCCCAGGGGACGCGTCGCCGCCACCGCCACGGGCTTCTCGTCGATGGCGCCGGCGGCGTCGCGGAGCTCCCACAGGTCGGCTTGGCCGCCGTGACGCCAGCGCCGCCCGACCATGCCCTCGTCCAGCAACCCGGCAGCGATGGCCGACCGAGGGGCGTCGTCGACGGCCCGGAACAGGAGCAGGTCGTCGATGGCGCTCACCGCGGCGACTCCTCGAAGCGCTGACTCCGTTGCCGCCACGTCCTCGCCCCCGGCCGAAGCCCCCGGCAGATCCCACACGGTCTTCGAGTCATGGTCGCGCCATCCTCCTCGGGGCTCTTGGAGAATCTCCTCCTCTCGTGCCTCCGCTCGCCCCGCTGACGGCGGAGACCGCCAGCGGGTTGGAGCGAGCAGGGACACGTTCTCGTCTCCAGGGGTGTGCTTGTGGTAGGCGAAAGGACTCCTGAACTCAACATCCCATAGGGAGCGTGCATGGATTCCGATGCGCCATCGGCCACGCCGGTGTCAACTCTTTCCACCCGTCTGTTCGGGCCGGTTCGGGTCGGTAACCAGCACGGAGCCGCGCTGGGCGACGCCGGTGCAGCCGTCGAGCGAGAAGGCGGGGCGGCCGGGCACGGTAACCGTCCCGCTGAGGGCCAGATCGCGCGTCTCGAGCCGATAGCGCGCTCCGTCGATCTCGTAGCGGCTGTGGCTCGGGGCGCTGGCGTCGATGTCACCGGCGATCGTGGCGCTGCCGGCCACTCCTCCGTCCCGGTCGATCAGCGCCACCTCGCCAGTCACCGTGCGCGTCGTGCCCGTGACCTCACCCCAGCCGAAGAGGCTCGGCTCGTTGGCGTGGGGCTCGAACAGCGCCACGTCGGCGGAGTCGAGGGCGTCGTGGCCCTCGAGGAGCACCGCCAGGGTGTAGCCGTCCTCGTCGGTCACCTCGCACAGGGCGACGGTCTGCGGGTCGAACCGCTCCGTGAAGGCGTGCGGCACGTTCTCGACGAGCCGCACCTCTTTGCGCTCGCCCGTGCAGTCCGCCAGTGAGTACCGGGCACCGTCAGAAAACTCCAGCATGCCGCTGACCCGCAACGGTTGGGTCGTAAACGTATCGCGGAAGACGACGTTGCCCCGTCGCCCTCGTGCCGTGGTCGTCGACGCCTCGCCATCGGGGGCCAGCTGCGCCTCGAAGCTGGCCTGGCCGGCGGGCTCGCCGGTCTCGAAGTCGACCAGCTCGAAGCTGCCGGTGACCGTGTCCCCCTCGAGGACATAGGCGGCGCTGGAGGACACGATCTCGGGGCGGGCGCCCTCGTCGCTCGGGTCGGTGCCAGGGGCGTAGCGGGCGGTGGAGGCGGCCTCGTCGTCGACGGCCAACTGGGCGGTGCCGGCCGGTCCCACCAGCGCCATGCAACTGATGCTGTAGTAGGTGGCAGTGGTCCTGCTGAGGGGTTCAGCCCCGGCGGTCGTCGGCGCGACCAGCATGGCCACCGTGGCCACTGCGGCGGCGGGGGCGATCAGGCCCCGCCCGGCTCGCCACGTCCTCGTCTCCTTCGTTGGGTACTTCCTCGTGTCGGTTGAGAAGCTGATGCCTTGTTCTCTCACGTTGGCCTTCCTCGATGGTGTCATTGGATGGAATCCTCCATTTCTGGCGTCGCAGCTCGGCGACGATTCGATGCCCCCGTCGATGGCGGCTGGGGTGGTCATGCACGGCTGCCTCGCACTCGGCGCGACTCCCACCACGTCATCGTCACTCCCGCCACTTGCTGTTCTCTTGCCACCTTCTTGCAGTCGTGTCTGACCGCTGCGACGTGACCGTCACTGGCGGTACGTGCAAACTTCTCGGACACGGCGTGCAGGCCCGACCGCCTGGCGACGGGTCAGCCGGCCTCTCAGATCGGCCTCAGGCTGAGACGACGTCCACGCGCCCCATTCGCACCGTTGCCGCCGCGGCCACGGCCAGGGCGTAGGCCACCAGGACCACGGCACCCGCTGCCGGGGCGAGTAGCGCCCCCGCCTGTGAGGCCTGTGCTACCGCGTGCGCCGCCTGCCCCGGCAGGAATCGTCCCGCGTCCCCAAGGAAGCCTGCCCCCAGGTTCTCCAACAACAGGACCCAAACCAACGCCCCCACGATGGCTGCCACCTGGTGGCGGACGAGAGCGCCGATCCCGACGCCGATGGCGGCCCACAGCGCCCCGGCCACCACGAGACCGGCCATGGCGGCGAGGTCGGTGCCCCCGAAGGTCAGCTCAGCGCCCCTGCCTGCGATAAGGACCACGGCGAGGGTCAGCATCACCGCCTGGGCGACGATGGCCAGCGCAGCGCCGGCAGCGGCAGAGATGGCCACCTTGGCCATCACCACCCGAGAGCGATTAGGAGCGACGAGCAGCGTGGGGACAACGGACCCGTAGCGGAACTCGTCAGTGAAGGCGCGGATGCCCAGGATGAGGGCGAACAGCGCCAGGTTGATCGAGGCCAGCATGAAGAAGTGCTGGCTGTGCACCGCAGCGCTCAGGTCCTCGGGCTTGGCGCTCATGATGGTCGACAATGCGCCGAGGCCAGCGACGGCGCTCGCCCCCGCCACCAGCCCGAGCGCCGTCCTGGTGGTTGTCAGCTTGATGAACTCGGCCCTAGCCAATGCCCACATGGTTCTCCTCCTGGTTCACCAGCTCGAAGAACACGTCCTCGAGGCTGTGCGTGTCTGCCACCAACTCGTGGAGCACGAGGCCGCCTCGCGCTGCCAGCGTGCCGATGTGCTCCGCGGTCAGCCCTCGCACCTGCATTGCACCTCCGTCCCGAGTCTCGACCTCGGCGCCGGCAGCTCGCAGCACGTGGGCCAGCCGCTCCGGCTGCGCTGAGCGGACGCGCACAGCGGGGCCGGGCCCGGTGGTGAGCTCCTGCACTGTCGTATGGGTGACGAGGCGCCCACCCCGGATGACCACCACCTCGTCTGCCATCTGCGCCACCTCGCCCAGCTGGTGGCTGGAGACGAAGACCGTCCCGCCCCTGGCCGCGAACGAGCGCAGGGACTCGCGCAGCCAACGGATCCCGGCGGGGTCGAGACCGTTGGCCGGTTCGTCGAGGATCAGCAGCTCGGGCTCGCCTAGCAGCGCGGCGGCCAGCCCCAGGCGCTGGCGCATCCCGAGAGAGAACTCCCCCACCGGCCGGTCGCCGGCGCCGCTAAGGTCGACCTCGGCAAGCACAGCGTCGACGCGGTGGGTGCTGATGCCCGCGGCGGCCGCCACCCACCGCAGGTGGTTCCGAGCGCTGCGCCGAGGATGGAACGACCCCGCGTCGAGCATGGCGCCCACGCTGCGGGAGGGGCTCTCGAGCGCCACGTAGGGCCGACCCCACACGCTGGCGGTGCCCGATGTGGCGGCGGCCAGGCCGAGCAGCATGCGCAACGTCGTCGTCTTGCCCGACCCGTTAGGGCCGAGGAACCCAGTCACCCGCCCGCTTCCGACCTCGAAGCTGAGACCATCGACCGCCAGGTGCCGCCCGAACGCCTTGCTCAGCCCCCGGACGCTGATCACTGATTTTTCCATACGCCTCACCTCCTTGACGGCACGGTATGGGCGGCAACTTGCCGAACTCTTGCCGTCCACTTGCCAAGCCATCACCAGACGTGTCCCCGACGCCCGCCGGAACGTCCAGCGGCACCAAGTGATGACGTGTGCGCCGCCCCGGGGTCGGCACGTTCAGTGCCTCGCGGTGTGGGCACCACCAACCGGACCGGCGTCAGGGTTTGATGTCGCCAGGAGCGACGTTGCCGGAGAATGACGTGGACCTAGGCGAGATCGGACGCCCTGATGGCGACGAGGTGCCCGAGGGATCTGAGATAGGGCTCTAGGTCGGCCACCGGCTCGTCGCCACACCGAGGCGTCGTACGTGCTCACCGGCGAACCTCAGCAGGGCGTCGGCGGGTTTCTCATCGCTGGGGCGGTGGAACGAGACACCACCCCGGCGATGACCAGCTCCACCAGGACGTTGAACGAATCGTCCACGTCGTCGGGCATGCCGAACCCTCCTCCGGCCTCGAGGGCGACGAAGCCATGGAGGGCACTCCGGAAGCTGCGGATCACCGGGACCGCTTGGGCGCGCGAGACGCCGAGCTCGGAGAGCACCTCGGCGATGACTCGGACCGGCGCGGCGAAGACGGCGTACGCTTCCTCGTCGTCGGCACTGGAAACGGGCAACATGGCGGCGTACAGGGAGGGATGGCCCAGGGCGAAGGTCCGGTACGCGTGGGCGATGGCCCGCAGCGCTTCCACTCCCTCTCGATCCCGAGCGGCATCGGCAATGGCCGACCCGAGGCGGCGGGCGGCCTCGAGGGCCATGGCCCGCCGGAGTCCGGCCACACCTTCTACATGGCTGTAAAGGGATGGCGACCGCACCCCGAGGGCACCTGCCACTCCGGCCATGGTCAAGCGGTCAAGGCCCTCGACGTCAGCCACCCCAGCAGCGGCATCGACCACCTGAGCGAGGTCCACGCCCCGTTTGCGAGCCATCACCGTCGCTTCTCAGCGGTGATGATTCGCTCAGCGCGCCGCTTCAAGGCAGCGTTCATGGCTACGAAGCCCTGGGCGGTGTGCTCCTCGAGAGTGCGGGCGAACACGGGAACGACGATGCCGGTGAAGACCTCGCGCTGCACCAGCCGGGTCCCGTTGGAGGAGTGGTGCAGCTCGAAGCGGTGCCGCGCGTCCAACAGGCCGGGAAAGCCGAGCCGGCCCAGCCATTCAAGGGTCCGGGGGGCCACGACCTCGGTCACGTTCGGCTTGACGGTGACTGCCCTCCCGCCAGGAGGCGACAGCGTGGCGCGCAGCGTGGCGCCCGGTTCAGCGGCACCGAGGACCTCGACGATGAACGGGTTCCATTCGGGATATCGGCCGAAGTCGAGGAGGACGTCCCAGACGTCCTCGGGCGGAGCGTCGATGTCGATCTCGGTGTGCAGCGTCTTCATCATCGGTCCTCTCTTCGAGCGGTGCCTAATTACCGTAGACAGTATGCCTACCCCCCTTAGTCACGTCAAGGTGTCTTTTAGGCTCGGCAGTGCGCGCACCGGGGAGGGGGTCGGGGCATGCCGGGGCCGCCGCGTCCTTTAACTCTTGAACCGATGTGCCGCATCGCATGCATCTGATGAATGCGCGGCAGTCCGCAGTAAATGCCCCTTTTACTGCGGACCTCCCCCGCCGAAGGCAGCCTCCCAGGCCAGGCAGACCTGCAGCATCTGGGCCGGACCTCGGCTCGAGGGCGGCGTGCGCTCGTCGATCACGGTGTCACCGCCCTCCCCAAAGATGGCCAACGACGACAGCTGCACCCATACCAGCGGCGGCCGCCTGGCAACGCTGCAGGGCCTCGCCGGCCGCCCGCACGGTGTCGACGCGGGAGGCGATGAGCTCGTCAAGGTTACGACGGGTCGGGCGGCAGTCGACTCGCTTGCCGGAAAGGTGGACGATGGCGGTGGAAGATCTCGATCGGGAACGTCCGGTGTGAAGCCCGTTGCTCGAGCGCGGACTGGATAGCGGATCCCACCGCACCCCTCTAATGCGCTCACATGGTGATCTTGACCGTGTTAGCCAAACTGGGACCCGCTGCCCCCGGCGTGGCCGGCGGGGGTTCCAGGCGACCAGATGGGCGGGGGTGGCCTATGAGGCGGCGGATAAGCGGATCGAGAGACCGCAGGTGAGTTTCGCTAGCCGTTTCGCTGGACCCTCCTAGTGATCGATCAAGCCCTGGTTCGTTGTCTAACACGCGTTAGTGGATGAGTTGTTGGCCACTTTGACGCCGTTACTCAGATCACTCTGAGGCGTTGACCAGACCCATCGGCACCTCGGTGTCGGGCCGGCGGGTGGTGCGGGGGCGCTCGGTCAGCCAGCCCCAGAGCCCGGTAGGCATCGAGACCGGCCGCGCCGGCGCGGTCGACTCCACTGCGTCGGCGCCGCTTCACATCTTCGCCGACTCTCGGGCAAGACAGGTTCTCGCCGCCAAAGCGCGCCGGACAGCGCTCCGGCATCTCTTGTTCCCCCCTGACTCGACACGGATCACCCACATCCCCGCTCGGCGTCGATCCGATGATGACGGGCCTCGTGGAGGGCGAAGCGAGCAAGTCCCTCGACAGTGAAGCATTCGCGTCCACGGCGGGTTCCCGCCCGGTCCCATTCCCTGTCCCCTGGCGTAGGCAGGGCCCTCACCAGTCCAGCGGCGTTGGTTTCCAATGCCGCCGCGACCTCCCGGGGATCCTGCTCGTTGTAGCGCTCGTCGACCGCGGCAGCCTCATGGTCCCACCAACCGAATTCGGGCTGGTCCCTGGAAAGGGTCAAGACGATGCGGTCCCGGAACAGGCATAGTACGTCCCTGACGTGGGCAGCGTATTCGATCGCCGACCAGACCTCGCCTCCGGGTCGGCGGCGCAGCACCTCGACTCCGTAGCGCTCGGTGAGCAGAGCACCCCATCGATGTCCTTCTTCGGAGATGGCGGCGCCCAGGGCACCTTGCGCCACGGCACGAGCTTCCAGGGCGCACTCCTCGCACTCCTGGTCGGCCACCACCTGGAACCAGTCGCGTTCGTCTGGCATGGGAAGATGATGGCCTACGGCGGCGCAACGGGAAACCGACTCGGCCCTGTCGGTGGAGAGGACTGGAGCTGTGACGGTTGTGCTGTGCCAGCACTGTGGTGCGGACCTCAGTCATCACCCCTCCTACTCGATCGAGACCCTTCCAGCAGCCGATGCTTCGACTGCGGGCTGGCGTCGGCAGACGGTGGTGCTTGGCAGCCGTCGTTCCACCCGCAGGAGGAGATCCACTACCGGCTCCACGACTGGAGCCCCGGCCGGCGATTGGCCCTGGGGCTGGCCCTTCACGACGTGCCGTTCCGCTGGGACCCCGGCCCGATCGTGGTTGTGCGGCAAGAGGATCGATCGGTGGTGGACGCGTTCCTCGAAGCGTCGGGCACGGGCAGCGACGGCCCCGGCGACGAATCCGACGACGACGCCGATGACGAGGACGACGGCGTGGAGTCAGCGATGGGGGAGCTGTTCGTATGTGCGGACCAGCTCGTGCATGCCCCGTGGGACAGCACCGCCGTGAGGCGGTTGCGGGAGCTCGGCGTCCTGGTCAGGAGTTCCATTCCCCCCTTCGGGATCGCGCCGGGCACATGGAGCGAGTTCGCGACTCGAGCCAGCGCCATCGTTGCCGCAAGCGACGAGGGCGACCACGACAGTGTCGAGCACAGGGCCCGCCACCTTCGCCTGTTCCTTCGGGACTACGTCTGACGATGTCTCGGCGTTGGTGTCAAGAAGCACCTGAGGCGCTGATCGGCGCCCTCCAAAGGAACAAGAAAACGGATTATGCATGCTGTCAAGCTTCTGTGGGGGTGGTGGCCATGGGACGGGGTGGGCCTCCCTGGCCGCTAGCCATCGGTGTTTCAGCCAACCGTGGGCGAGTCGCTGCCCTCGGGCGGGGCGAATACGACGAGAACGGTCAGGTCTTCGTCGATGTCGTGGAATCGGTGAGCAACTCCCGCGGGCACGTAGAGGAACGAGCCCGCCATCACGTTGGCGATCTCTCCCCCCACGGTGGCCCGTGCCTGGCCTCGAAGGACCACGTAGACTTCATCTTCGGTGTGAGGCTGCTGTAGATCTTCGGCTCCCGCGGCCAGTTCGTACACGCCCGCGCTAAGCGCCTTCACACGTAGCACTTCGGCATAGCTCTGGCGGGCATCTGACAACGCCGTCAAAAGGTCGCTGAGCGACAGGTGATGCATCTGACCATGTTGGTCCACGGACCGCCGTCCGGTTCAACTGCGCTGACAGGGGCCGCGAATAGTGGATAACCGGGCCACTCAGCGTTATTCCCTCACTGGAGAACGGGGCGGGCGCGAAGCGCCGTTCTCCTTCGCCTCGCAGCGCCGGCGGCGAAGAGTTCGGTGCGCGCGTTCTGTGCGGGCATCAGCGCCAGGAACCGTCGTTCGGTGGCCTCAGCCGAGTGTCTTCTCGTACACCGCATGTGGCCCAGCGGGATGCGGCTCCCCGGTGCTCGCCAGGCGCCAGCCCGCTAGTTCGTACAGGCGCCGAGCGCGGTCGTTGGTCTCAAGCACGATGAGCTGTGCTGCGTCGTACCCCCGATTCAGAAGCACTCCCTCAAGACTCGCGAGAACGTGTCGTCCAAGTCCTTCACGCCAGCGCGCGGGCATGACCGAGATCCCGCTCACGTGTTCTCGTCCATGGACGGGCTCATCGTGCTCGAGCGCCTGGGTCGCAAAGCACCCTGCCACAGGCTCCCCTGCCTCGACGGCGACCACAGCGACAGCACCGTAGGAGTCAAGACGGGACCGAAGGGCGTCGACGGCGGACGCGTCGACATCGGACGGAATCGCCTCGCCCTTGCGACGCGCCTCGGCCCTCACCCACAACAACGCGAGGGCCGGTGCTGCTTCTCGGGCAGCCACCCGAATGACAGGGCCACCATCCATGAACGCAGCATCGCTCACCGTTGATCGGTGCCGCGCCGGAGTTACCCGAGCCGTCGTTACGCGTGCCCGTGTCGGTTGCTCGTTCCCTCACCCGTTGGGCGACGGCGCGCCCGCTGTCAGCCTCGTTTCCAGGACTCTGCGTGATGACGAGCACAAGATACCGTGAGGAGTATGCCGCTCCTCCCGGTCGCGTTCGGAGGAGGAGACGAAGGCCCCTGGCGCGTTCGGAGCATTTCGGCGGTCGTGGGCGCGCCCCTTCCCACGGTTGAGCGCTTGGCGGTTCTCGAAGGGGCGCGCTCGGCTCCTCCGGGCGCCACCTGGGCACTTCTCGGGGTCGTCGGCCACGAACGGTACGTCGAGGCGAGGGAGCACAAGGAACTAGCTGCCCGTTCGCCCAGCCTCGGGCGGCCCGAGGCGGCGAGGGCGGCGCTCATCCCGATCAGGAAGTCGGAGGCGTGGTGGGCGCTCTCGCAGGACGGGCGGCGGGCGATCTTCGAGGAGCGGTCCCGACACATCGCGACCAGCCTGAAGTACCTTCCGGCCGTGGCGCGCCGCCTGCACCACAGCCGGGACCTCGGCGAGCCGTTCGATTTCCTTGCGTGGTTCGAGTTCTCGCCGGTCGACGAGGCTGGTTTCGACGAACTAGTCGCCATGCTGCGGGCGACGGACGAATGGGGCTTCGTTGAGCGGGAGGTCGATATACGCCTGGAGCGGTAGGAGCACCCGCTGGAGCGCTCCAGAACGATTCAGGACCCCTCAGACTGGTACCCCTCGCCTCGCTCGGAGTCGGCGATCTGGACTCCGTGACGGCCCGCGACGCGTGCAAAGGAAAGCGGGAAGACCGGTAGCGAGTAAAGATTCGTACAGCCTGAATCCCCCAGTCCACGGCTCGAGAACGGCAATGCAGAGGCGGCCGCGCGGACCCACGGTCCCGATCTCCCAGATAGGTGCTCTTGTCGACGACGAGCGGGACAGTTGGCGTCCGCACGGGCGGTCCCGAGCGACACCTCGGTTGCACGTCAGCGATGGAGGTACCTCGCGTAGGCGCGTTTGGCGGCGTGCGCCACGTAGAGGTCTCGTGGCCTGGGCGGCGCTGATCACGGTGCCGCACCTGAGACGAGCACTCGTTTGGGTCATCTCAGTCCTTGGCACCGTTGAGCCTGGACAGCAGCCCGAGAAGGTCCTCGTTCGCCACGCTGAGCTCGATGGTCGTTAGCCCGGCCCGATGTCCCGAAGTACTGGCGGCGCTCACAACGACTTCAGCTCCAACAAAGGGTCCCCACTGAGCGCCGAGGGCTGAGTCGAGCGGCATAACATGACCTGCACCGTCCTGTGGCTGGTGGCACCGTCGGGGTATGCCAACCGAAGGACAAGCCGCTTACCAGGTACCACTCTCA
>DASZDM010000348.1:0-5659 GCA_035942015.1 Acidimicrobiales bacterium
CCAAGCGGGAGGAGCGACCGCACCGCAAGCACGGCAACGTCCCGCTGTGAGCCCCCGGAGGTCGCCCAGCCCCCAGGAGATGGCCGCCATCGTGGCCGCGGTCGAGCTGTGCTGGCCTCGTCCGGCGCCGAAGCCGACGTCGGAACCCACACCGGCGTGGCGGTTCTCCGACCGGTGGTGGCTCCGAACGGACGTCAGCCCTCCACTCGGTACAACGCCGTGGACGTGGCGATCTCGCCCTGAGCGGTGGTCAGCACCACCGTGAGGCTGTGCGGACCGGGCTGCACGCGCATATCGAGGTCCACGGACGCCTGAGCTTGAAAACCGGGGGCGTCCTCGGTCGGCGGGATGTCGACCCGCCGGTCGTCGATCACGAAGTGGACGTCGCTGAGTACGGGCACCAAGGCGACCAGTGTCGAATCGGCGGAGATGGCCGTGCCCGGAGGTGGCTGGTGCTCGACCGGTCCAAGGTCGAGGAAGGGCTCCACCAGGTGCCCCTCAGCGGTGGTACGAACCGGCACGGCATCGGCCGCCGGCGCCGGTGGGCCCTCCTGGGCGATCGTGCCCTGCAGGACCACCACCGAGAGCACGTCGTCGCCGCCCGTCTCCAACGGCACCACCGAGAAGGCGTCATCGGGAGCGCCGGCCCAGGCGCCGTAGCCTTCGCCGAGGGCGCTGCCCGAGTCGGAGAAGGCATCGAAGCCCCCGATCGCCACTCGGGAGCGCTCGGCGGTGAGATCCCAGGCCGCGCGCAGGTTCCCCTCGGCCAGGGCGGTGACCCACGACCGCACGGTGGCGGCGGCGGACTCGACGGTGATTCCCGAAGTCCTTTCCTCCACACCCTGGCCGGGTCCCCCGGTCGTCTCGGTGGTGCTGGGTGCGGCCATCCCGGTCGCAACGTCGTAGTCGGCTTGGCCGCAGGCGCCCAGGGTCAGGGCGGCGAGGGCGAACAGCGCAGCGGTACGTCGTGCAGTCACTGGCTCTGCCTTCTTCCGTGGGTTGGGAGGAACATTTCAGGACATGGTCGTCGGAGGGCGTCGGACAACAGACCAAGGTACTCGCCCCGGCTGACGTCGACGGCACCGAGCGACGCCAGGTGGGGCGTCATCCACTGCACGTCGAGCAGGCCGCCGCCGCCGGCACGTAGGGCTCGCACCAGTCCTACCAGGGCCACCTTGGACGCGTCACGTTGGTGGTGGAACATCGACTCGCCGGCGAACAGGCCGCCGATGGCCACACCGTAGAGCCCACCGGCCAACCGCCCCTCGTCCCACGCCTCCACGCTGTGGGCCCACCCCAGCCGGTGGAGGCGGATGTAGGCCCGGCCCACCTCCGGGGTGATCCACGTGCCGTCACGGCGCGGATCGGCACAGGCGTGCACGACCTCCTCGAAGGCCGAGTCGACTCGGACCTCGAAGCGCCGGCACGAGCGTCGTAGCGATCTGCTCACGACCAGGCCGTCGAGGGGAAGGACGGCTCGGGGATCGGGCGACCACCAAGCCAGGAGGCTCCGGCCCGCCATCCTCGGGAAGGGCATGGGGAACAGGCCGCTGCGGTACGCCGCCAGCAGGGTCTCGGGCTCGAGGTCGGCGCCCACCCCGACCAGACCGTCGGCGTCCGCGGCATCGGCGGGAGGAAAGTCCCAGGTGGGCACTCCACTACGGTACGGAGATGAACGGACCGCTGGCCTTGGTAGGGGGCGACGAGTGGCGCCAGGGATGTGATTTCGACGCCGAGCTCCTGGCGGCCAGCGGCGGGAGCGAGGTCGTCGTGTTGCCGACCGCCGCCGCGTACGAGCACCCCGAGCGAGCGGTCGACGCCGCCACCTCGTGGTTCGCCGGCTTCGGGGGCAAGGTCGTGGGCCTCGACGTCCTCCAGCGCCGGGACGCCCTCGACCCCGATCGGGCTGCCGCCGTGCGGGCCGCCCGCTTCGTCTACCTCTCCGGCGGCTCACCCCTCCACCTGCGCTCCGTGCTCAAGGAGACCCCCGTCTGGGATGCCCTGGTGGCGGCGTGGGACGACGGCGCAGTGGTGGCCGGATCGTCGGCAGGTGCCATGGTGCTGTGCGATCCCATGGTCGATCCCCGGGGCGGGGCCTTCACCGTTGGCCTGGGCCTGGTCGCCAACCTGGCCGTACTGGCCCACGCCGAGCCGGACGTGGACCGGGTCCACGTCCACCACCGCACCTTCGAGCTGGCCAGCGCCGGGTTACCGGTGGCCGCCATCACCGAGCGAACCGCCCTGATCCGTGACCCCGAGGGCACCTGGAGTGCGTCCGGGGCCGGGTCGGTTCGGGTGTTCGTCGACGCCAAGGAGACGGGCTTGGAGGCCCTCCCCACCTAGGGCTTGTGCCTGGTCACCGTTCGATGATCTCCACCGACTCGATGGTGACGGGTGGGTCCGGTGCGCCACCGAGTTGAGAATTCGGGTCAGCTTTGTGCGTGGCCAGGATCTGTTGGACCACGTCGAGCCCCTCGGTCACCTCACCAAAGGTCACGTAGGTGCCCTGGGAGTCCAACGCCGAGGCGGCGGGGCCGGCGACGAAGAAGAACTGGGCGCCGGCGCTGTTGGGCGCCGCCGTGCGGGCCATCACCAGGTCGCCGGCCTCGTAGGTGCGATCGGTGGTGCCCTCGTCGGGGATCGTGTAGCCGGGACCGGGATCGGAGGCGCTCTGGGTGTGCGGAGATCCGCCCTGGAGAATGTCGATCGACGGGTCGCTGCGGTGGATCAGAGTGCCGTCGTAGTACCCGTGGCGGGCCAGGAACACGAAGTTGTTGACCGTGCCCGGTGTCGTCTCGGTGTCGAGGTCGACGCGGATCTGGCCCGCGCTCGTCGTGAAGACGGCGGTGTAGTCCTGGGCCGGGTCGATGCACAGCGGCGGTGCCTGCTCGAACTCGAGCACCGGTTCAGGCGGCTTCTCCGGCGGCGGGCAGTCGCCGGCGCCGTACTCGAACGCCACCGGCGCCGCCGGCACGGTCGAGTCCGTCGATTCCGCCGCCGTGGTCGACGTGGTGTCGTCCGCGGCCATGTCGGCCTCGTCGTCCCCACCGGTCTGGGCGATCAGGACGAGCGCCCCGAAGACGACGAGGGAGACCAGCACGGCCGCCACCAGGCGGCGGCGGCGCTGGTTCCGGCGTTGGTTGGCCTGCTCGGCGGCGAGCCGCTGCTGGCGGCCCTCTTTCTGGCGCTCTCGCTTCTCGGTTCCCACGGGCGACAACCTAGGGCGTCTGCCATTGACCGCGCCGGTCGGGGCTCGAGCGACGGCTGCTGGTACCGTCTGTCAGCCATGTCAGTGGTCGTGCAGAAGTTCGGCGGCAGTTCCCTCGCCGATCCGGACCGGGTACGGGCGGTCGCCGACCATGTTGCCCGCACCCGCCGCCACGGGACCGACGTCGTGGTGGTGGTCAGCGCCATGGGCCATGAGACCGACGACCTTCTCCACCTCGCCTCCCAGGTCTCGAGTGCACCGCCGGGGCGAGAGATGGACATGCTGGTCACCGCCGGGGAGCGCAAGGCGACCGCCCTGGTGTGCATGGCCCTGCACGACCTCGGAGTGCAGGCCGACAGCCTCACCGGCAGCCAGGCCGGGTTTCTGACCGACGCCACCCACACCAACGCCAAGATCCTCGAGGTCCGCCCCGACCGAGTGCGTGCCGTCCTGATCGACGGCCGGGTCCCGGTGGTGGGCGGTGCCCAGGGCGTGAGCCCGGACCACGACGTCACCTTCCTCGGTCGGGGTGGCTCCGACACCACCGCCGTGGCCTTGGCTGCGGCCCTGAAGGCCGACGCCTGCGAGCTCTACACCGATGTGAGCGGCGTGTTCACCGCCGACCCCCGTATCGTGCCCAGCGCCCGGCGCATGGCGACCGTCGGCTTCGAGGAGTTGCTGGAGATGACCGCCAGTGGCTGTCCCAAACCCGCCATGCGTTCGGTCGAGTTCGCCCGCCGCCAGGGCGTCACCCTGCACGTGCGCTCCAGCTTCACGTGGGAACCCGGCACCTGGGTTCGAGAGGAGGATCCGTCCGTGGAACAGGCCATCATCTCCGCCGTCACCTCCGACACATCCGAGGCCAAGGTCACGGTGCAGGGCGTGCCCGACCGCCCCGGCATCGCCGCCGCGCTGTTTCGCGGCCTGGCCGACCACGACGTCATGGTGGACATGATCGTGCAGAACACCTCCGAGGAGGGCCGCACCGACATCTCCTTCACCGTGCCCACCGAACACCTGGCCGTGGCCCGCCGTACCTGTGAGGCCCAGGCCGACGTCATCGGCGCCACCCACGTCGTCGCCGACGAGGCCATTGCCAAGGTCTCCCTGGTAGGAGCGGGCATGAAGGCCCATCCCGGGGTCTCGGCGACGGTATTCGAGGTGCTGGCCGCCCGGGCCATCAACATCGAGATGATCTCGACCTCGTCGATCCGCATCACATGCGTGGTGCGCACCGACCAGATGGAAGAGGCCGTCGCCGCCCTCCACGATGCCTTCGAGCTCGATCGCCCCCTCATCTGAATCCGCTGACGGCTGTGCAGGGGCCCCCGGTAGCCTCCTTCCCATGGGCGCGAACGTCGGGATCGTGGGCGCGACCGGGCTGGTGGGGAGCGTCATGCGCACGGTGCTGGCCGAGCGCCGGTTCCCGCTGACCTCACTGCGGCTGTTCGCCTCTGCTCGTTCGGCCGGGCGCCTGCTTCCCTGGCGAGACGGTGAGATCGAGGTGGAGGATGCGGCCACCGCCGACCTGGCGGGCCTCGACCTGGCCCTGTTCTCCGCCGGCGCCACTGCCTCGCGTACCTTGTCGCCCCGTTTCGTGGCGGCCGGCGCCACCGTGATCGACAACTCCTCGGCGTGGAGGATGGACCCCGAGGTGCCGCTGGTGGTACCCGAGGTCAATGGCGCCGCCCTCGGCCGCATTCCCAAGGGAATCGTCGCCAATCCCAACTGCACCACCATGGTCGCCATGCCCGTGCTCAAACCGCTGCACGACGAAGCGGGTCTCCAGCGGCTGGTGGTGAGCACCTACCAGGCCGTCTCCGGTGCCGGTCGCGCCGGTATCGACGAGTTGGAGGACCAACTCCGCAAGACCGCCGATTCGTCTGCTGCTCTGGCCTTTGACGGCCCGACGGGAACGACGCCCACGCCCGACGTCTTCCCGGCCACGCTGGCCTGCAATGTGGTGCCCCTCGCCGGCGCCATCCTCGATGACGGCAGCGATGAGACGGTGGAGGAGCGCAAGCTGCGGGACGAGAGCCGCAAGATCCTCGGGATTCCCGCCCTGGCCGTCTCCGGCACCTGTGTACGGGTGCCGGTGTACACCGGCCACTCGCTGGCCATCAACGCCGAGTTCGAGCGTCCGCTGCCGCCTGGCCGGGCGCGCCAGCTCCTGGCCGACGCATCGGGTGTCGAATTGGACGAGCTACCCACCCCGCTGGGAGCTGTGGGCCGCGACCCGACCTTGGTGGGCCGCATCCGGCGCGACCCGGGCGTCGAGCACGGTCTGGCGTTGTTCGTGGTCGGCGACAACCTGCGCAAGGGGGCGGCCCTCAACGCCGTCCAGATCGCCGAAGCCCTCCTCGCCCGCTAGGGCTGTCGGCCCGCGCCCCGTTGGGGGAATTTGCCGCCTCCGGTAGTTGCATTCCCGCTATAGTGACAACGAAATTATCG
>DASZDM010000349.1:0-9423 GCA_035942015.1 Acidimicrobiales bacterium
GGTCCCGAGCGCCGGGGATGTACGAGGGGACGATCACGAAAGCCGGCGCGCAGGCCGTCGCGAGGGAGCCCGCCCGGACCGTGGTGGGTGCGACGTGGAGCTTCTCGCTTCCCTCGGGCACCTCGGCATCGAGAAAAGGGGGGCCGAGGTCGGCCAGCGCCTGCAGGGTCCCCCTGATCCAGGCTCAGGGGCTTGGGATAGGGGTGGAGGGTGCAGGTGGCGGGATCGACGGCGGTGGCCTCGTCGGTCAGATACCCCATCCCCGAGCGAACCAGACCGGCCACGACCGTCGACTTGCCCGAGCCCGACGGCGCCGGCAGGACCACGGCGCCTCGTCGACCGGCGACGGCGCCGGCGTGGACCAGGAGCGCGTCGTCAGTGTGCTCGAGGACCTGGCGGTTGATGTGCCAGAGCAGGTAGTCGAGCACCCGTCCTAGTGACGGGGCGACCGCCACCTCCTGGGTGTCGAGAGTGATCCGGTACGGCGCCAGGGAGGCCAGGAGCTGGTCGATGTGGCCCGCCAAGGCAGCATCGCTGGTCTGCACCGAGAAGGTGAAGCCCAGTGCCCGGAACGCCTCCGTGCCCGAGGCCGGCGCCGTAATGTCACTGGCACCCGTTGATCCCGTCGCCGTCATGGGGCCTCCCGTCCGGCCGTTTTCTACCAGCGAAAGGGGGTTGTCGATGGCAACGGACACCTGTCGAGCCGGGCCGGAGCTTCGCCCGGCGTGGGCCGAGATCGACCTGGCGGCCGTGGCTGCCAACGTCACCACCCTGGTCGACGTGGCCGCACCCGCGGCGGTGTGTGCGGTGGTCAAGGCCGACGGCTACGGCCACGGCGCCATTCCCGTGGCTCGTACCGCCCTGGCCGCCGGTGCGTCATGGCTGGCCGTGGCCATGGCCGGTGAGGCGGCGGTGCTGCGCGCAGCCGGGATCGACGCGCCCATCCTTCTGTTGTCGGAGCCGTCGCCCGCCGAGCGGGATGCCGTGGTCGCCCTGGGCCTACGGGCCAGCGTCTATTCACTTCCGGCCATCGACGGGCTGGCTGCGGCCGTGGCACGTGTCGGCGCCGCGCCGTTGCCGGTCCACCTCAAGGTGGACACCGGTATGCACCGCGTCGGGGCCGACCCCGCCGACGCCATGGGGTTGGCCAGCGCAGTGGCCGATCGTCCGGAACTCGTCATGGAAGGGCTCTGGACCCATTGCGCCGTGGCCGACGAGCCCGGCCACCCGTTCACCGACGTGCAGGCACGGCGGTTCCACGCCGTGGTGGCCGAACTGGCGGCAGCCGGCGTACGGCCCCCCCTCGTCCACGCCGCCAACTCGGCTGCCACGCTCGATCAGCCGGGTCTGCGCCATGACCTCGTGCGCTGCGGCATCACCGTGTACGGGCTCGACCCCAGCGCCGCTCTCCGCGGCCGGGTTCCCCTGCGCCCGGTCTTGACGCTGGCGGCCGAGGTGTCGCTGGTGCGGGTGGTGCCCGCCGGCGAAGGCGTCTCCTACGGCTTGCGCCACCGCTGCCTCGAAGACACGGTGGTGGCCACCGTCCCTCTCGGCTACGCCGACGGGGTGTCCCGCCGGCTCTCCGAGGTCGGTGCCGAAGTCCTCATCGGTGGCCGTCGCCGGCCGATGGTCGGCACGGTCACCATGGACCAGCTGATGGTCGACTGCGGCCGCCCCGACGCCGACGATCCGGTCCAGGTCGGGGACGAGGTGGTGCTCCTCGGTGGCCAGGGTGGCCTGCGGATCGAGGTGGGGGAGTGGGCGGAGCGTCTCGGTACCATCCCCTACGAGGTGGTGTGCGCCATCTCCTCGCGCGTCCCTCGGCGCTATCCCGGCGGCCCCCGACCGCTCACCACGCCCTGACGTCCGGGTACGATTGGGCTGTGTCGGAGCTGAGCACGCTCGCCGCTACCGCCGCCGAGGCCGCCACCTGTACCCGCTGCCGGCTCGCCGAAGGTCGGACCCAGGTGGTCTTCGGCACGGGCGATCGGTCCGCCGACCTGCTCTTCCTGGGCGAAGGGCCGGGCGCCGACGAGGATGCCGCCGGCCTGCCCTTCGTCGGGCGTTCGGGCAAGCTGCTCGACCGGCTGATGGCCGAGGAGATGGGCCTCACCCGGGCCGACTGCTACATCACCAACATGGTCATGTGCCGCCCGCCCGCCAACCGGGACCCCAGGCCCGACGAGATGGCGGCCTGCCGGCCCTGGCTCGAGGCCAAGCTGTCGCACATCGACCCCAAGGTGGTGGTGACGTTGGGCAATGTCGCCACCCGCACGCTGCTCGGGCGCAGCGAGGGAATCACCCGGCTCCGCGGTCGTGCCTACCCGTGGCAGGGTCGCACGGTCATCCCGACCTACCACCCGTCCGCGGCCCTCCGGGGCACCGCCGGGGCGCTGGCCGGCATGCGGGCCGACCTGGTCCGGGCCAAGCTGGCCGTCGCCGGCCAGGTCGTCCAGCCCCAGGGCGCCCCGTGACCCTCGAAGCGGCCACGTCTGGTGTGGACGAAACCAGGGCGCTGGCCACCGCCCTCGCCGCTCTCGCCTGCCCGGGTGACCTGGTGCTGTTGTCCGGCGACCTGGGAACGGGCAAGACTGCCTTCGCCCAGGGCTTCGCCGTCGGCCTCGGGGTGGACGAACCCGTCACCAGCCCGACGTTCATCCTGGTCCGCACCTATCCCCGTGCCCGTCTGAAGCTGCACCACGTCGATGCCTACCGCCTCGAGCACCTCCAGGCGGCGCTCGACCTGGGCCTGCCCGAGATGGTCGACGACGTGGCTGTCACGTTGATCGAATGGGGCGACCTGGTGGCCCCCGCCCTCCCCGGGGACTTCCTCGAGGTCCGCCTCGGTTACGGGGCCGGTGACGACGACCGGACGCTGGCCCTACGATCGGTGGGGCGGCGTTGGGGCGCCCGATGGCCGGTGGTCGAGAAGACCGTGGCGCCCTGGAGGCAGGGGCCATGTTAATTCTCGGGATCGAGACGGCGACCGCCCAGGTGGGCTGTGCCATCGGCAGCCACGAGGGCGTGCGGGCCTCGTTCCAGGTCGCCAAGGGCCGGCGCCACGCCGAGAGCCTGGTCCCCGGGATCGACTTCGTCCGCCGCCAGGCCTGCATCGAGCTCGACGAGATCGGCGCGGTGGCCGCCGACGTGGGACCCGGACTGTTCACCGGGCTGCGGGTCGGGGTGGTCACGGCCAAGGCCATGGCCATGGCCCTGCGGGTCCCCGTGATCGGCATCTCCAGCCTCGACCTGCTGGCCTTCCCGGTGCGTTGGACGTCGCGGCGCATCGTCTCGGTCGTCGATGCCCGCCGTGGTGAGGTGTTCTACGCGTTCTATCGCCAGGTGCCCGGCGGGGTGCAGCGGCTGTCCGAGCAGCGTGTCGGCAGCCCCGACGAGCTGTACTCGGAGATCCAGGCCACCGGTGAGGAGTGCCTGGCCGTGGGCGACGGTGCGTTGCGCTACGCCGAGGGCCTCCAGGATCTGACCCGGGTGGAGATCGGCGACGCCGGTCTGGCCCATCCCTCGGCCGGGTCCCTGGTGCAGCTGGCCCACGCCCAGGCGATACGGGAGGAGTTCATCAACTCGTGGGAGCTCCAGCCGGTCTACCTCCGCAAGGCCGACGTCGACATCAACTGGCAGACCCGCCACCCGGTGGTACGAGGTGAGGGAACGGCCCAGTCGGGGACAGTAGGTTGACCATGGCCTCCGCCTCTCTCGGCACCGACTCGCCCTCCGAGCTCCAGGTCCGGATCTCGCCCATGCGCCGGCGCCACCTGCGATCCGTGCTCCGCATCGAGAGCCAGGTCTGCCCCCGGCCCTGGACACTTCCGTTGTACCTGGCGGAGCTGGGTGCGGCATCGGGCCGGCGGTACGTGGTCGCCCGCACGGCCACATCGGTGGTGGGCTACGGCGGCCTCATGGTCGCCGCCGGCGAGGGCCATGTCACCACCCTGGCCGTCGACCCGGCCTGCCAGCGACGGGCGGTCGGCTCACAGGTCCTCCACGCCCTGGCGTCGTGGGGCCGGGATCAAGGCTGCACAGGCCTCACCCTGGAGGTCCGTATGGGCAACCTCGCCGCCCAGTCGCTGTACCGTCGATTCGGCTTCGTCCCCGCCGGCGTTCGCCGTGGGTACTACGCCGAGACGAACGAGGACGCGCTGATCATGTGGGCCCACGGCGTCGACCGACCGGCCTACGCCGAGCGGCTGCGCAGCATCGCCGAGCACCTGGGCATCGACGCGGGGACCGACCCCGCTCCGGGAGAGGGTGGGCCGTGACTGCCGACGCCACGATGGTGCTGGGCATCGAGACCAGCTGCGACGAGACGGCCGCTGCCGTCGTGGCCGGCGGCAACGACGTTCGCTCCTCGGTGGTCTCCAGCCAGGTCGACCTCCATGCCCGCTTCGGCGGGGTCGTCCCCGAGATCGCCAGCCGGGCCCATGTCGAGCTGCTGACCCCGGTGGTGGCCGAGGCCCTGGTGGAGTCGGGCCGCGAAGGCGCCGACGTCGGCGCCGTGGCCGCCACCTACGGGCCCGGCCTGGTGGGCTCGCTGCTGGTCGGCCTGGCCGGGGCCAAGGCCCTGGCCCTGGTCTGGAACGTCCCCTTGGTCGCCGTCAACCACCTCGAGGCCCACCTCTACTCCCCGTTCCTGGAGGACCCGACGATCGAGCCCCCCCTCGTCGCGTTGTTGGTTTCGGGAGGCCACACCATGCTCGTCTCCATGGAGGCCCACGGGCGGTACCGGGTGCTGGGCTCCACCGTCGACGACGCCGCCGGCGAGGCCTTCGACAAGGTGGCCCGCTTCCTCGGCCTCGGCTACCCCGGCGGTCCGGCGATCGACCGCCTGGCCATCACCGGGGACCCTGCTGCCGTCAAGTTCCCACGGGCCATGCTCGGCCGCGGCTTCGACTTCAGCTTCTCGGGGCTCAAGACAGCCGTGGTCACCTTCGTACGGGCCCATCCCGAGGTCGCCGTCGAAGACGTGGCCGCCAGCTTCCAACAGGCCGTCGTCGACGTCCTGGTGGCCAAGACGCGGGCCGCGGCCCGGGAGACCGGCGCCCGCACCGTGTGCCTGGGAGGCGGGGTGGCAGCCAACTCGGCGCTGAGGGAGCAGGTCCTCGACGCCTGTGCCGAGGACGGCTTGAACGGCTTCCTGCCCAGCCGTTCGATGTGCACGGACAACGCCGCCATGGTGGCGGCGGCCGGATGGTGGCGCCTGCAGTCCGACGGCCCCACGGCCCTCGACGTGGGCGCCGAACCCAACCTGGGCCTCACCAGCACATTCTGAAGCCCGTCTCTCGAGGCTCGGGGTTGTGGCTGCGGGGTGCTGCGCCTATCGTTAGCACTCGACACCCGAGAGTGCTAACGGTCTCGTCCGGTCGGCACGATGCGTTCGGGTGCGCAGATCCTGCACACCATTCCCCCTACGGAGGCGTATATGAAGCTCAAGCCCCTCGACGACCGCATTGTGGTGCGGCCCGGTGAGTCGGAGGAGACCACGGCCAGCGGGCTCGTGATCCCCGACACCGCCAAGGAGAAGCCCCAGCAGGGCGAGGTCCTTGCCGTCGGCCCCGGCCGGCGTTCGGAGCAGACCGGTGAGGTCATCCCCCTCGACATCGAGAAGGGCGACATCGTCGTCTACAGCAAGTACGGCGGCACGGAGTTCACCCTCGACGGTGAGGACGTGCTCATCCTGACCAGCCGGGACGTCCTCGCCACCGTCAAGAAGTAGGGAGGCTACCAATGGCCAAGATGCTCAAATTCGACGAGCAGGCTCGTCGCAGCCTGGAGGCCGGGGTCGACCGATTGGCCAACGCGGTCAAGGTCACCCTCGGACCCAAGGGCCGCAACGTCGTCCTGGAGAAGAAGTTCGGCGCGCCCACCATCACCAACGACGGCGTGTCCATCGCCAAGGAGATCGAGCTCGAGGATCCCTTCGAGAACATGGGCGCCCAGCTGGTGAAGGAGGTCGCCACCAAGACCAACGACATCGCCGGTGACGGCACCACCACCGCCACGGTGCTGGCCCAGTACATGGTCAGGGAGGGCCTGCGCAACGTGGCCGCCGGCGCCAACCCCATGGCCCTCAAGCGGGGCATCGACGCGGCCGTGACCGCGGCCGTGGCCTCAATCCAGAGCCAGGCCAAGGAGGTCGACGACAAGTCCGAGATCGCCCAGGTGGCGTCCATCTCCGCCGGAGACTCCAGCATCGGCGACGTCATCGCCGAGGCCATCGACAAGGTGGGTAAGGACGGCGTGGTCACGGTCGAGGAGTCGAACACCTTCGGCATGGAGCTGGACTTCACCGAGGGGATGCAGTTCGACAAGGGCTACCTCTCGCCCTACTTCGTCACCGACCAGGATCGCCAGGAAGCGGTGCTGGACGACCCCTACATCCTCCTGGTGAACGGCAAGGTCAGCACCGTGCACGAGCTGGTGCCCGTGCTGGAGAAGATCATGCAGTCGCCCAAGGCACTGCTGATCATCGCCGAGGACATCGAGGGCGAGGCTCTGGCCACCCTGGTGGTCAACAAGATCCGCGGCACCTTCACCTCGGTGTCGGTCAAGGCTCCCGGCTTCGGCGAGCGCCGGAAGTCGATGCTCCAGGACATGGCTGTCCTCACCGGTGGCCAGGTCATCTCCGAGGAGGTCGGCCTCAAGCTGGAGAACACCACCCTCGACCTGTTGGGCACGGCCCGCAAGGTGATCGTCACCAAGGACAACACGACGGTCATCGAGGGCGGCGGCAGCCCGGCCGACGTCGCCGGGCGCATCTCCCAGCTCAAGCGGGAGATCGAGGACTCCGATTCCGATTGGGACCGCGAGAAGCTCCAGGCGCGGCTGGCCAAGCTCTCCGGCGGGGTCGCCGTCGTCAAGGTCGGAGCCGCCACCGAGGTGGAGCTCAAGGAGAAGAAGCACCGCATCGAGGACGCGCTGTCGGCCACCCGGGCCGCCATCGAGGAGGGCATCGTGCCCGGCGGCGGTACGGCGCTGGTGCGCGCCCGCGCCTCCCTCGAGTACCTCGGGCTCACCGGCGACGAAGCCACCGGCGCCAACATCGTGCGGCGTGCGCTCTCTGCGCCCGCACACTGGATCGCCACCAACGCCGGCATCGAGGGCAACATCGCCGTCCAACAGATCGAGCGGGAAACCGGCTCGACGGGCCTCAACGCCCTCACCGGGGAGTTCGAGGACCTGGTCAAGGCCGGCGTCATCGACCCGGCCAAGGTGACCCGGGCGGCGCTGCAGAACGCTGCCTCGATCGCCAGCCTCCTGCTCACCACCGAGGCCCTCATCACCGACAAGCCGGCTGAGGACCTGAAGCTGCCGCAGATGCACGGCATGGGCGCCGCTGGCGACACCAGCGGCGGCATGGGTGGCATGGGCATGGGCGGCATGGGGGGCATGGGCTTCTAGGGCTCCTCCGGAGTCTGCGGGTCCTGTCACCGACGGGAATCCTTCCCACCCGGTCCTCGCCTCGCTGCGGGCCGGGCGGGCCCCTCCCGTCGGCGCCACCCGCAGCCTCCTACCCTCGTTCGTTGCGAGAGAGATTGAGAGAGAGATGGCCGGTCCGCTTGGGCCGGCCATTTCCGCGTCTGGGGCGGCCTTCTTGGGTAGGGGAGGCCCATGAGCGAATCGAGCGATCCTCGGGAGCAGCCGTCCACCAACGTTGCCAAGGATCCCGATGACTGGGTGACGGGCGACGAGGCCATGACCGGGGCGCAGGCGTCGTATCTGGAGACGCTGAGCCAGGAGGCGGGGGAGCCGTTCGATCCGTCCCTCACCAAGGCCCAGGCGTCGCAGCGCATCGACGAGCTCCAGGAGCGCACGGGACGCGGCAAGTAGCCATGGACCGCCCCGGCATCGAGCTGTCGCCCACAGCGGATCCGGGCCTAGGTGGAGAGGCCGAGCTGACCTTCATCGGGACGGCCACCGTCCTGCTCCGCTACGGAGGCTTCACCCTGCTGACCGATCCCAACTTCCTCCACCGAGGTGATGTGGCCAAGCTCGGCTACGGCCTACGGTCTCGGCGCCTAACCGAGCCGGCGATGACGATCGACGAGCTTCCTCCGCTCGACTTCATCATTCTGTCCCACCACCACGGCGATCACTTCGACGAGGTGGCGGCCGCCCAACTCGACAAGCACATCCCGATCGTGACCACTTGCCACGCCGCCCGGAAACTGCGGGGGCAGGGCTTCACCTCTCCGATAGCGGTCGAGACCTGGGAATCCGAGCAGTTCGTTCGCGGCGAGGCCAGCGTGCGGATCACGGCCATGCCCGGCAAGCACGGGCCGGGTCCCCTGGCCGCCCTCCTCCCACCGGTCATGGGCGCCATGGTGGAGTTCGCCAAGGCCGGGCGCGTCACCTTTCGGCTCTACGTCACCGGTGACACCTTGATCCACGACGGGCTCGAAGAGATCCCCCAGCGCTATCCGGAGATCGACCTCGGCTTGATCCATCTCGGCGGCACCAGGGTCCTTGGCGTACTGGTCACCATGAACGCCGAGCAGGGGATCCGGGCCCTGCGCCTCATCCGTCCGCAGGTCGCCGTGGCCATCCACTACGGGGACTACACGGTGTTCAAGGAGCCCCTTGCCGTCTTCGAGGAGGCCCTCACCGGTGCCGGCCTCCCGACCGCCGTCCGCGTCCTCGGCCGGGGTGAGACCTACCGCTTCGATCCCGCACAGCTCGTCGGGGGCGAGGCCGGCGAAGGGCACGGGGAGCACTGAGCGGTCAGGGCCACCCGGTAGGCTGGCCCGAATGGAGGAACGACCCCCGCCCGATCCGACCAAGCTGCTGGCCCGCTGGATGGAGTGGGAACGGGGCGAAGAGCCCCCCGGTCGGGTGATGGCCAACCTCAAGACCGGTGGACTCCGGGAGCTGCTCGAGCAGCTCGTGGCCGTCCAACAGGAGAACGTCGCAGGCTGAGTCGGACCCTCTCCCACTGTCGACGCAGCGGTAGGCTGGCCGTTCCAGCGGGGCGTCGGAGCGAGGGGACAGCAGTGGCCGAGATCGAGATCGGGATTGGCAAGTCGGGGCGGCGGGCCTACGGGTTCGACGACATCGCCATCGTGCCCAGCCGGCGTACGCGCGACCCCGAGGACATCGACATCTCCTGGGAGCTGGACGCCTTCCGCTTCGAGATCCCGGTGATGGGCTCGGCCATGGACGGTGTCGTGAGCCCGGCCACGGCCATCGAGCTGGGTCGCCTGGGCGGTGTCGGGGTGATCAACCTCGAGGGGCTGTGGACTCGCTACGAGGATCCGGAGCCGCTGTTCGAGGAGATCGCCGATCTGCCGGCCGACAAGGCCACCTTGCGCATGCAGGAGATCTACGCCGAGCCGATCAAGCCCGAGCTCATCGTCCCCCTCATCCGCCAGGTCAAGGAGGCGGGGGTGGTGTCGTGCGTGTCGGTGACCC
>DASZDM010000350.1:0-10644 GCA_035942015.1 Acidimicrobiales bacterium
GTCCGGAAGCAGCCAGCTCACCGCGCCACTCCCTTGGACGAGCTCACATGACCTGTAACCAGGGTTTTGCTTGTCCAGCAGCAACCGTGGGTGCCCCCGGCGGCTCGGCCGCCACCTTCGTCGTCGGGGTCAGGCGGGCCCTCCATGGCCCGATGCTCGATCAGGTGCTCGCCCAGCTGGCCGCGTTCGACGCGATCCCTCTCGTCGCGACGCCATATCTGAGCCCCACTCTCCGCGCCTCGCTCGCGGACCGTGGAGTGAGCTACGCCGACTCGACCGGCAACCTCCGGCTCATCGCTGACGAACCGGGCCTGTTCATCGAGCGCGCCGGTGCGACAAAGGACCCGTGGCCGTCGGACGAGACGCTCATGTCGCTGCGGGGGCGCGGCGCAGGATGCCCGATCCGGGCCTCTCGTTGACTACCGCGCGCCCTAATGGGGTGCGGGAGCTTGCCCGGAGGCACCTCTCTTCCTCCGAAGTCAGCTATTCGGTCGAACACAAGGAAGCCGGGGCCAGGGTGTCGAACCAGCTCGCTTCAGCGGTGGTCGAGGCCTCGATGTTCTCATCGATCGCTTGCCGGAGCCATGCCCCGGGAAGCACCAGTCACTGGTCTACTCCTGCTCCATGTCGATCTGTTCCTTGCGCACCTGCTCGGAAACCACTTGGTCCTCGCTGATCACGCCTTTGTCGAGGCGCACCCTTTCCCTGGCCACCACATGCTTGTCCACCACGACCTGCTCTTCCATCAGGGTCAGCTCGTGTTCTTCCTCGGAAAGCTCCGGTCCGTCCATGGCTGCACCGACGTTGGCGTCGGTGACCGGTTCACGTACGACACGTACTTCCTCACGCTGGACCGGGACGGTCACCTGCACGTCCTCGGTCACGATGTACTTCCTCAGTCGTACCAACGACGAGGGTCGGCGCACCGTGCCTACCTGCAGCTGTTCCTCGGAGCGGGTCATGGCGTCGTCGGTGTTGGGGCCGCTGGTGTCGTGGCCGGCGTCGCCAGAGGCCGCCTCGACGTCGCCCGCCCGCAGAATCCCGGGCTCAGCTGCAACGCCGTAGTGCTCGTAGAGCTCCGCCTCCTCTTGGGCGCTCAACTCCACATCGGGTTCGATGCCGGGAGCTCCTTTGATCTGGGACTCCGTGTAGGCGGCCTGAACTGAACCGTCCGACAGGCGGGCGCCTCGGAGGGGGACATAGTGCAACTTTCGACCGAGTAACCCGGTGTGGACGATCGCCCATTCCGGTTCCTGGGTGTCGGTGTCGAGGTAGATGTCCTCGATCTTGCCGACTTTGCTGCCTTCGGCGTCGATGAGATCGGTGCCGAGCAGTGGCTGCACGTCTTGGAAGCTGAGTTCGGTCGTCATCTGTAGCTCCTGTCGTAGTAGGGCGGGCTCTTCCTCGAACCGACTCGTCACTGGCTACGAGCAACGCCTCTTGTCGGGCGCCCCGCCGACGGGTCCACACCGGGGGTTGGCCATCGGGTGCTGGTCACCCTCATCGTGCTCGTCCCTCGTCAGGCATGGCATACCCGAACTTGGGTGGGAGTATCCGACTTTGCTCCTGTGAAACGGACCAGGAGTGGTTTCATTACGCGGATCGAATCGTCCCGGTCGGTCTAGCCCAGTACCAGTGGGCACCTCCGGAGCCCCCGGACGCCGCTCAGTTGGAGTCCGCCGTCTGCCGGATCAAGAGGTCGGTGAGCTTGCCCTTGCCCTCGTCTCCCCATTGGCGCCCACGACCACGGCGCCGGGCACGGGTCATGTCCTTCAACTGGAACAAGCCGCTGGCTGCTGCCCACAGCCGGCCGTACGCGAAAGAGGGGGCGGGCGCGTAGCCCACCCCCTCACCTCGCGTGCTGGTGCCTCAGCTCGAGGAGCTGGAGACAGTGCTGCTCGAGGTACTGGACGCGTTGCCCACTTCCCTCTCGCCGTTGGTCTTCTTGTGACCCTTCGAGTCGAAGTCGAAGTCGAAGTCGAAGTCGAAGTCGAAGAGGTCGTCGAGGAAGTCGTCGAAGTGGTCGAAGTCGTCGTCGGACTCGCTGGCCTGATTCACGAAGGTGTCAGCCTCCACACCAACGGCGTGCGCGTCACCGGTCTCGATGTGCGCTTCACCGTCGCTGTGGTTGTTGGCACCACCGAAGTTGGTGGCCACGGCGTCGCCGTGGTCACCGCCGTCGGCGTCGGCATCCTGGTCGTTGTCGGCGTGATTGTCCGAGGCGTTGCCCACGGCGACGTTGTCGCCGGTGTCGGCGTGAGCCTCACCGTCGTTGTCGACGTCCACGTCCTGGTCGCCGAGGGAGATGAAGCCGTCATCCTCGCTCGTCTGGTTCACGAAGGTGTCGGCCGCGACACCGGTGGCGTGCGCGTCACCGGTCTCGATGTGCGCTTCACCGTCGCTGTCGTTCTTGGCACCACCGAAGTTGGTGGCCACGGCGTCGCCGTCGTCACCGCCGTCGGCGTCGGCATCCTGGTCGTTGTCGGCGTCGTTGTCGGAGATGTTCCCGACGGCGACGTTGTCGCCGGTGTCGGCGTGAGCCTCACCGTCGTTGTCGACGTCCACCTCCTGGTCGCCGAGGGAGATGAAGCCGGAGCCCTCGGACTGCTGGTCGACGGAGGTCTCGGCGGCCACGCCCACGGCAGTGGCGTCACCGGTCTCGATGTGGGCTTCACCGTCGCTGTGGTTGGCGGCGCCACCGGCGTTGACGGCCACGGCGTCGCCGTCGTCACCGCCGTCGGCATCGGCGTCCTGGTCGCTGTCGGCGTCGTTGGTCGACGCGTTGCCGACGGCGACGTTGCCGCCGGTGTCGGCGTGGGCTTCGCCGGTGTTGTCCACGTTCACCGACTGGTCGGCGCCGGCGGTGCCGGAACCGAGGGCCATCGAGATGGCCATGGCGGCACCGAGGAGGAGCAGCCCGAAGGTTGCCTTCCTCGCTTCGGCACCTGAAAGGATTCTTGTCGTCATCTGGTTGGTTCTCCTCTGGTCGAACTGTCGTCGAACTTGCGGGGCTGATGCGATCGGAAGGCCGGTGCCCACCCTGAGTCGTTCCGCCCCGGCGGAGGCGGAGAGCCGGAGGCGCTGGTGGCCTCTGGCGTCGCTCATCGTTGGAACGAGCGAAAACCGAGCCGGCTGGAACGACCTAGCCGACCCGAATAGGTCGATGTTGATACGTCAACGGATGTTCCCGAGCCGAAAGATCCGAAACGGGTTCGTAACAACGGGTGCCGCTCTTTACGGCTCCACGGGGCGCGGCGTATGACGAGAAACGGAAAGATCCGCCTATTGATCTCGGGTGGAAACCTCGACCGGTTGAGACAAGGGGACGAGCTCTCGGCGGTACCGCTGGTGCGTGCGCTCCCCGGCGACGGCGGCCTCCTTCTGGGTCTTGACGAGCTCCGCTTGGAGGCGGGACAACTCACCCTCTAGTCGAAGGACACGCTTCACCCCGGCCAGGTTGAGGCCCTCGGCAGTGAGCTCCTGGATCCGGCGCAAGCGGTCGAGGCTGTGCTCGCTCTACCGGCTGCTGCCTACGGTCCGGGCGGGGTCGAGCAGTCCGTCCGCTCGTAGATGCGCAAGGACTGGTCGGCGGGCATCGTCGACCCTGCCACCCCCGACCGCGACGGACGCATCGTCGGCTGTCACTTGCTCCCCGCTTCGGCCTGGTGCCACTCCGCCGCATCACCAACCCATGGTGCGCACCTTCATCGCCGACCTGCTGGCTGCCGGCAAGTTCCCCCGGCCACTAGCCCCGCCTTGATGCCGGCTCACCGTCGCCGCCTGGCTGAACCGGGGGACGTTCACTGAGGCGATAAAGGGTCTTTCAGCGCAGCTATCGCAAGAGCCGAACCGTGGGAGCCGACGCCCCGGCCGGCGATTCTGTTGAGCCGACGACAAAGTCGACCACATCTTCGAGTCGACCGGCACCCGCAAAAGCACGTTTTTGGCGAACAGCACCGGTGCCGGCCTGCACGATCTTGTCCACGACCTGAGAGACGGCCTCCCACTCGTCGTGTTCGTCCAGCGCCGGACGGACGTAGTCAAGGAGAATCGCCAACATCTCTGGCGCAGGAACCGATCGTTCTCCCACGACGTCGATCAAGTCGCCCTCCAAGCCGTAGCGTGCCGCCCGCCACACGGCCATCCTCAAGAGCTCGGCGCGAGGCCTCGACGGTGGCCGGCCATCGACCGCCTCGGCGTGACACGTGCGGACGAGCGCCCGCACCAGTCCGGCGACGGTGACGGCCTCGTCTACCGTCAGACATACATCGGCAATGCGGAACTCCAGGGTGGGGTAGCGCTGGGATGGACGCACGTCCCAATGGAGCCGGGCCGGATCATCAATGCAGCGAGTTTGCAGCATGACGCCGACGAGCCGGTCGTAGTCGGCTCGGGATTCGAACGGCTCGGGTATGCCTGCGGTCGGCCAACGACGCCAGATCTCAGTTCGGAAGCTGGCGTAGCCCGTGTCCTCTCCCAGCCAGAACGGCGAGTTCACAGACAGGGCCAGGACGGCGGGCAGCCACGGCCTCACCCGATCCAGGACTTGTATCCCGAAATCGGGATCAGCGATGCGGACGTGGACGTGACACCCGCAGATGATCTTTTCTCGCGCCAGGCGCTGGTAGTCACGTTCGAGTCCGAGATAGGACTCTTTGTGTGTGGTCTGCGCTCCCTCCTCTTGCCAATGCGAGAAGGGATGGGTGCCGGATGCGGCGATGCGGGCACCGGACCGCTCCGCCGCCGCCATGAGCGTGCGGCGCAGGCGGGTGATCTCCTCGCCGAGCTCCTCGAGGCTGTGGCACACCGCGGTGCCGTGCTCCAACTGGGACCGCTTGAACTCCTGGTCCAGCTGCCCTGTTTCGCCAAGCTCCCTTCCCGCGTCGCACAGCACCTCCTCCGCTTGAGGGCGGAGGCGGCGACTCTCGGCGTCGACGAGGAGGAACTCCTCTTCCACGCCGACGGTGAATTCCTGTTGGCTGGTCACACCGATGGCATCCCAGGACCGGAGACTCTTTCGAGATGGCCGAGGAGTCGACTACGGGGTATCGTTCGGCAGCGATGCACGTCGCTTGCCTCGTCGGCTGAGGAGCTCAGTGGCCCAGGTTCTGGTCGCCATACCGACCTACCACTTGGGCGAGGGACGGGTGCTTCGGTGGAGGACCGGAGGGTTCGGCATCCCGGAGGGATATGTGCTCGCATTGCGGCGTGCCGGCGCATTGCCGGTGTTGGTTCCCGGCCAGAGCCCTGACCAAACCGACGACCTCCTCAGCCGGTTCTCCGGGCTGCTCCTCGCCGGAGGGGGCGACGTGGACCCGGGACGCTACGGCGCCCAGCCCCACCCGCAGACCTACGGGATCGACACCGACCGCGACGACATCGAATTGGCGCTGGTCTCGGCTGCCCTGCGCCTCGGGCTGCCGACCCTGGCCATATGCCGTGGCATGCAGGTCGTCAACGTCGCATGCGGCGGAACGCTCGAGCAGCACTTGCCCGGCGTGCAAGGCCGCGACGCCCACGGCGACCCCACCGCTCACCGGTCGGTCATCCACAGCGTGGACGTCGCTGCCGACAGCCGCCTGGGCGCACTCCTCGGCAATCGCCGTCTCGATCGCTGCATTTCGCATCACCATCAGGCGGTGGAGCGAATCGGATCGAGCCTCGTCCCCGTGGCTTGGAGCGAGGACGGATTGGTCGAGGCGCTCGAGCCCCCGCCGAGCGAGCCGTGGCTGGTGGCCGTGCAGTGGCACCCTGAGGCGAACGCCGCCGAGGATTCGGCACAGCAAGAGATCTTCAACGGCTTCGTCCGTCGGGTCCGAGAGCACGCGGATGCAACGGCGCCGGTTGGTGGCCGGCCAGGCAAGACCTCTCGACCAGGGTGACGCACTCGACAACGGGGGCCGTCGCCCCCTCGTCGCCCTCCTGGCACGCCCAACGCTGACACTGCAGGAGCGGGCTCAGTGAAGGGGCATCTTGTAGACCTCGGCGTCGGCCGTGCCCAGGTAGGCGAACCCATCGAGGAGACCCACGGCCGTGGCCGACGACGGGACCGTCCCCACCGTCGTCCATGACACCATGTCGGACGTGGAGTACAGCTTGCGACTGACGCCGAAGAACACCACGAGCTTCCCGCCAGCCACGTCGTGGTCGACGGCGCCGGGCGCGCTCAGCGTCCGGATCGTGGTGCCGTCGAACGACAGCAACCGGCCGTCTTCGGACCGGTACACCAGCGTCCCGGCGAAGAGCATCGGCTTGATGAAGCCGTCCAACCTCGGCCCGCGGGACCACGTCGTGCCGTCGAAGACATAGGAGGCCTGGCCCACGTCGTGGTCGGGAGCGGTCCCCGACACGTTGCCGAGGACGGTGTAGAGCTTTTCGTGCAGTGCACCCAGGTGGTAGAAGCGCGAATACTGGCCGGGTACGGACAGCGAGATGCCCCAGCCCTTCCCTGTCCAGGCTGCGACTGCCCCACCGATCCCCTCGAATGCGCCGCTTATGTAGCGCTCCGCCGGAACTCGGGCCGAGGCGTCGTAGACATGCACGGGGCGCAAGCCCACACCGGCGGCACCCCATGCGTGCCTACTGTTGGTGGCGGCGTAGGCAACGTCTTCACGCCCGGTGGCATCCCATGCCGGTGCCCACAGGGCGCGGCCGATGGTACGGAAGCGGCCGACCTTCTCGGTCCGGAAGGTCAGGTGGTCGGTCCACGCCCGACGATTGGGTTCGTAGCTGGAAATGACGATGGGGCCGGTGTTGCCCACTGTGTCGCCGTAGCCGAAGTAGACCCGGCCAGCGAAGCCACTGACCACCTCGATCCGCCGGCCGGCAGCGGTCGGCTGCTGCCTGGCGTGCGGGTGGGAGCCGACGAGGGTGGGTGGCACGTGGGTGGCGCCAGCCACGTCGGACGAGACGATCCCCACCATCACGGCGACCAAGATGGCGAGCAGTGCGGTGGTGCGCATCCCGACCGAGGTCTTGGATGTGGATGTGTGGTAGTCCACCAGAACTCAACCTTCGGATGTTTGGCGTTCCAGCATGAGCAGTCTTGCAGTGACGACCCCCGACCTCAACGGTCTCCGCTGCTCGTCCGATCTGGATGGCATGTACACGTTTCACATGTATGGGTAGACATCGTTCGGGGCCAACGTCGAAAGGTCGGATCGCGATGAGCGAGAAGTCGCCAGGAGGTTTCCGAGAGACAGGGGACGAACCAGACGGCTTGGGGCCACTCGAGCTGCCCGGCTCGCCGACGGGCGTGAGCTGTCCCCGCTGCGGTGGTGTGCTGGCCGAGCGAATCGACGGACACGAGCTCCGACTGGAATGCCGTATCGGTCATGTCGTCGTGCTGGAAGCCCTGCTCGAGGCCAAAGCGTGGGCGGTCGAGGACGCGCTGTGGGCATCCGTGAGGGCGCTGCAGGAGAAGGCGGCGCTGACCCGTCGGCTGTCCCAACGGGCTGAGCGACATGGGGATCTGATCTCTGCGGAAGAGCTTCGCCGGGAAGCCGGTGCCGCTGACCACCGAGCCGACATCGTCCGGGACATTCTCGAAGCCGCTGATCACGCTATGGAGGACGGCACTGGTCGACGGCGCAGCCTGACACAGACCGACGGCTGAGCCTTCGCAGACGGAACCGGACGAGGAGGACTCAACCCACGAGGTCGCGCCCGACACGGCCGGTGCGCAGGAACGCCGCTCGCCTGGCCGGCTCCCCCAGGCGGAAGCGACTCCAGGCCCACACCAGCGCAATGAGACCGGCCAGCTCCAGAACCACATTGGTCGCGCCCCGCTCAATGGACGGCAGGGCCTCGGCGGGGACGTCGGTCCCAAAAGCGGGCCACCAGAAGCCGACCGTGTCGGCCCACGCGCCGTCGAGGGCCAGGTGCAGGAGTCCACCGATGGGCAGCGCCAGGAGTCGTCGGCGAAGCTGGCGACGGCCCCTCGTGGCCACCATCACGACCATGAGAAAGCCGGCATTGGCCAGCAGGGTGTGTGCCGGCCACGGGCCGACCACACCGGCGAGGGCGAGGAATCCGTCGACAACGTCGGGCAGCAGGGCGCCGGCGATCACCAGGCGTAGATCGATGGCCGGGTCCCGGAACACGACCCACACGGCGGCCACAGACATCCCCGCGAACCACAAGATCAAGGCACGAGGATCCGACCGCACTCCTCGTGGCGCACGACCTCGCCTTCGGCGGCCCGGCGCAGGGAGTCCAGCTCGACTGCAGACAGGCTCAGATGACAACCGGTGCACCGGCCGACATCGACACGGGCGATACCCACGCCATTGAGGCGGTGGCGCAGCTTCTCGTAGGTGGCCAGGAGATTTTCGGACACCTTGGCGGCGATGTCCGTACGGGCTGCCATCTCCCCTGCCTTTTGGCCGTCGATTGTCGCCTCCTCGTCGGCGATTGCGCCGGCCAGGCGGTCGCTTTCGATGGTGAGCGCCTGGGCCTCGGCCTGTAGGCGATCGATCTCTGCGTGCAGTGGCTCTGCCTCCTCCATGACCTCGAGTAGCTCGTCCTCCCGCAGGCTCTTGCGGTTCCGCAGCGATTTCACCTCGGTGGCGAGGGCCTGGAGCTCCTTGGGGGCGTGGACCTGTCCGCCGTAGAGCCGGGACTCACTGTCCTGAGCCTTTGCCTCGATGAGGTCGATGTCGTCCTCGAGACGGCGCTGCTGGCGTTCCAACTCGTGGATGCGAGCAGTTGCGGCGCCAATCGACCGCTCGACGCCGGCCAGCGTGGCGGTCACGGCCTCCAGGGCCTGGCGCTGAGGCAACGCCTGGCGCCGGTAGCGAAGCTGGTCGATGGCCAGATCACGGGCTTGCACCTCGAGGAGGGCTTCCAGCGACGGGTCAGCCATCACCGGGCCGTCAACAGGGGAACGGCGGATTGTCCGCCGGCCAGCCGGGTGGGTTGCAGTTGCCGGGCGAACCCCCGCCGCCGCCGCCTCCTCCGCCACCTCCCGGGTCGGAGCCGCCACCGCCTCCCCCGGGTTCGGGAGCCGGATTTGGCGCCGGGCGTGGAGGCGCATCATCGTCATCGTCGTCGTCGTCGTTCCCGCCCCCGGAGGGTGGCGGCTGGTTCTGGTCGTCGGTCTCCGGCCTTCCGCCGCCGGAGGGGGCCGGGGAGGACGTGTCCGGTGGCGTCGCCGACCTTTCGCCACCTGCCGTCGTGGGCCGCCGGCGCGAAGAACCGGTGGCGACCGCATTACGGGAGGATCGCCGGTCGGGTTCGTCGGGCAGGCGGAGGTACTCACCGGGTCCGGCCCCCGGCGGCTCAGGAAAACCAATTGCCTCTTGGCCTTCCAGGGCCGGCCCCATGAACGCCTGCCAGATGCGGGCCGGGTACGACCCGCCGGTCACCCGGATACCGCCCACATCGGTCATCTCGAGGTTGCCTTCCGGCGACCCCATCCACACGGCGGTGGCGAGCTGGGGCACGTAGCCGACGAACCAGGCGTCGCTGTACTCCGAGGTGGTGCCGGTCTTCCCCGCCGCCGGACGCCGATCGGCGAAGCGCGCCCGGGTGGCCGTGCCGCCGCTCACCACTCCCTCCAGCACTCCGGTCACCTGGTGAGCCGTGGCCGCGGAGATGGCCTGGGTGCCCTCGGTGGCTCCCGCCATCAGGATGTCCCCTTGTTGGTTCACGACCTGTTCGACCAGGTACGGCTGGTGGTGCATTCCGTCGGCGGCGAAGGCGGCATAGGCCCCGGCCATGTCCATGGGCAGGACCTCTCGCGTCCCCAGCGGCAGTGAGAGATCGGGCTCCCCGGAAGGAGCGGACGCCAGGGGAGTGGTGATCCCGAGTCGTACTGCCGTCTCCACCACCTTGTCCAGCCCGACGACCTTGCCGAGGCGGACGTAGGCGCAGTTGACCGAGCTGCGCGTGGCGCTGGTCAGGTCGAGGACGCCGCCGGCCGATCCCTCGAAGTTCTCGACGTCGTAAGGGTCCGGGACGCCCCCAGGGTTGTCGAACACACACGGGCCCCGCCCGTCGATGGTCGCCCGGGGAGAGATGCCCTGTTCCAACGCGGCGGCGAGCACGAACGGCTTGAACGACGAACCGGGCTGCTGGCCGAAGCCTTGCGTGGCGATGTTGAACTTGTCGGTCTCGAACCCCCGGCCACCCACGAGGGCTCGCACCGCTCCGGTCCCCGGCTCCACGCTCACCACTGATGCCGTGAATCTGTCCTCCCCCTCGGGGACGATCTCGGCCACCGCCTGCTCGGCGAAGGTCTGCAGATCCCGGTCGAGGGTGGTCTTGATCGTCAGCCCGCCTCGGAACAATAAGTTGTAGCGCTCGTTGGGAGTCTCTGCCAGCCGAGGATCATCGAGCAGCCGCCGGGTCACCTCCTCGACGAAGTAGTCCTTGGGCTTGGGTAACAGCTCGAGGTTGCGCCGCTCGGTCGGCACCGGCGCCTCCCGAATGCGCGCCGCCGCCTCGTCGTCGACCACGCCTTCGTCGACGAGGCGATCGACCACGAGGTCGCGCCGCTCGCCGGCCCGCTCAGGATTGGTGAAGGGGTCGTAGCCGATCGGGTTGCGGATCAGCCCGGCCAACAGCGCGGCCTCGCCCTGGCCGAGATCTTCGGCATCGACCCCGAAGTACATCTCCGCCGCCGCCTGCACCCCATAGGCCCCG
>DASZDM010000351.1:0-19593 GCA_035942015.1 Acidimicrobiales bacterium
GCCGCCAGCTCGGGAGGAGGCTCAGTCACCTCGGCCTCGCCCAGGGCCACCAGCAGCTCGTTCCACGCGTCACGATGAGCAGCGTGGTGGTTCTGGGCGGTGGTGATGAAGGTGGCTACGGCCTCGGGAACGTTGGGCAGCCTGCCGTCGCCGGCGGCGTCGAGTGCCGCCTGGTAGGTGTTGACGGCGAGCACCTCCAGACTGGCGGCCAGCATGGCGGTGGCGACGTCACCACTGGGCTGTTCGCCGTTGGGTGCCTGATCCCCGTCGCGCGGCGGGATCAGGTTGGGGTCCGGGTCATCCTGCAGGACGAACGGATCGTCCTCCGTGCCGCAGGCGGCGGCGACGAGACCAAGGGCAGCGGCGCCGCTTCCGAGCAGCACTCGCCGGCGGGTGACGGGGGACTGTGCCAGGCGGTGGAGGAGCACAGCGTTCTCTTCCATCTGGGGCTGAAACGAATCGGTCATGTCCTGAAGCTCCTTGTACCACGTCGACAGCACTGGCCCGGCGGGGCCAGCCGTTCGGTCTCCGTTACGGGGGCGGGGTTTGGATGATGCATCGTAATCCGACCCCCATGTGGACGTGGCGCCGGATAGGCTGAAGAAGTCCGGCAGCCAGCAATTGAAGCTCAAGGCAACGGCCGCATCGGACGATGATGTACGGGACGGCGACGTGAGCGACGGAAGGCGAGGACATCCAATGGAGGCAGCGATGACCGAGACTCGAGAGCCGACGATCATCACTGAGGCGTTGGCCGTCATCGACAAAGGGTTGGCCGAGATGCTCCATCGCGAGCTGGTCTCCACCGACGAGGTGGCCGACCTGCTGCTCGATGTTCGCACCTTGTTGTCGTCAACCGATCACGGCTCGGAACAGCTGGTCCACTAGCAGCTCGCTGCGCTCGCCGGAGGGCGTGGTGCCGCCCTCGGCGGCGCTCATCGCCGTTCCGACGAGGCAAGCCTCGCTTCGCTCGGCGCCCTGGCGGTCGTCACGCTCTGCGACAACGGCGAACGAGGTGCCCGAGGCCGGTGCCGATCAATGCACCCGCCACCACGTCGGAGGGATGGTGGATTCCCACGTGCACCCGGCTTGCCGCCACCACCGAGGCCAGGGCATGCCACCCGATGCGCCGCCACCGGGGCTGACCCTCGGACAAGAAGGTGGCCGCCATGAAACCCGAGGTGGCGTGACCGCTCGGGAAGCTGCTGGAACGGGGCTGGCGGAGGAAATGGTGCTGGTGCTCCTGGCGACGGGGACGGGTGCGACGAAAGAGTGATTTCACCCCCACGTTGATGGCGACCGACTCCACGCCCAGCGCCACCCCGAGGCGTAGGGCCTCGCGCTCGTGCTCTGCTGACAACAGGGCGCGGCCCGTTCCCGCCAGATGCCACAGCAGTGAGTAGTCGGCCAGCGCGGATGCGGTGTAGAAGAGGCGGTCGAGGTGGCGCCGCCCCCGCAGTCGGTCGAAGCCCATCTCGACGCTGCGGTCGAAAGCGGCCACGCACCGGCTGAGACCGGGTGGAAGCAGCCATCGGACGGGGCTGACCGGACCACGCCGGACGTCTGGTGGCGTGCCACCCAACGCGGTGATGGCCGCATCGCTCAGGCTTTCGCGTGCGCCCGTCCCGGTGACGTGGTCCTTGCCCAGCTGCGGAGTCACCCGGCGCCGACCAGCTCCCGCCGGGCGGTGGCCGGGTCGCCCCCGAACGCCGGGCAATAGTTCTGGAAGCTGCACCAAACGCACAGCGGCCCGGGACGGGGTCGGAAGTCCTCCACAGCACACGCCCGTTCCACGGCCTGCCACACCGCTCCCACCCGACCCTCGAGACCCCGGATCGACTGCTCTGACGGCGTCGCCGCGATGGACACGCCGTCGGCCAGGTACAGCAACTGTATCCGGGCCGGACGCCGTCCGAGGACCGCCTGACAGAGGAAGGCGTAGAAGTGGACGCCGCCGAAGCGTCCCTGCTCGTAACGTGGCCCGGGCGATCTGCCGGTCTTGTAGTCGGTCACGACGAGCTCGCCAGCAGCGTCGAGTTCGAGGCGATCGATGATCCCTCGCACGCGTACCCCGGCCAACTCTGCCTCCAAGAGGAGCTCCAGGCCGATGGGACGGATGGCTGCCGGGTCCTCCATCTCGAAGTAGCGCCGGATCAGGCCCTCGGCATCGGCCAGATAGGCCGCCTCCTCCTCTCCGGCCAATCCGAGCTGGCGGTAGTCAGGATCGGAACAACGGGCCTCCTCCAGGGCACCGGCCAGGGCCGACAGCGCCACCTCGAGGGTGCGCCCCGACGGCTCGGCGCAGTAGAGCTCCTCCAGGGCGCGGTGCACGAGAGTGCCTCTGACTGCCGCGGCCGAGGGAGGCTCCGGGAGGCGGTCGATCACGGAGAAGCGGAAGGCCAGGGCGCAGTCTTTGAAGGCCGAAACCTTGGAAGGAGACAGCGTGGCCGGCAGGTCGAACGCCATGGGAGCAGGGTAGACCGGGCGTGGGACGACATCGTGGATCGTGAGGCTCAGGAGGCCAGGAGCGCATGGGTCACGCTGGCCGCGACCTGCCGGGGATCCTCTAGGGGGCCGAAGTGGCCCAGTCCGTCCAGCTCCTCCAGGCGCCCGGCCGGGAGCAGAGCCGCCTGGCGGAACGCCAGGTCGATGTCGACCGACCGCGTGGCCGTGCCCCGGGCGATGGTGACCGGGCACGCGATATCGCCGAGGTGGTCGAACGCCCGATGGCACGGGCCCATGCGGTAGATCTGCGCCTCGTCCTCCCTCCGGCACTTGAGCGTGACCTCGCCGGTGGGAGTGGCGACGAAGCCGTGTTCGACGTAGGCCCGCACCACGGTGGCGTCGAGGTCGGCCAGCGGAGGCTTGGCTCGGAGGCGCTCCAGTGCAGCGTCCACCGACTCGAACGTGTCCCGGCGGCGCAGGGCCCCCTCCACCAACGGGTGGCCGTCCATGGGGGCGGGGTGCGGCCACGCCACCGGCTCGTAGAGGTAGAGCCCGGCGAAGGTGCCGGCACGAGCCTGTTCGGCCAGCAGGAATGCAGACCCGCCTTGGGAGTGGCCCATGGCGAACGGCCGCACCAGGCCGAGGCCGTCGATCACGGCTAGGGCGTCGTGCGCGAAGCCCCGCCAGTCGAAGTCTGGAGGTTCCGGGCGGGTGGAGTCTCCGTGGCCCCGGGCGTCGAACGACCAGCAATGGAAACGGGCACGCAGCGACGCCGCCAGCGGGCCCCACACCTGGCCATGGAATCCGGTGGCATGGGCCAACACCAGGTCGAAACCGGTTCCCCCCAAGTCGTGAACGGCGAGTTCGACGCCGTCAGGCGATGTCACGCGCACCCAACCATGGTGACACCTCGCGACCCGTACCCTCGACCCGGTGAGGACGGCATTTCGAGTGCTGGCCGTCGCCCTGGCGGTTGCCATCCCGGCCGCCGGGTGCACGGGCGGGGACCAGGAACGGGTCGGCGATCTGCGACAGCCGGATCCGGAGCCGGGACCGGAGGTGGGGCAGGGCGACCTGCCGACCGACGTGCGTGCTGTGCCCGATCCCGTCCCCGAGGGTGCGCCCGGAGATCTGATCGCCTTGGCGGCGCGCTGGGGCCCCGACGTCCCGCCTGGGGCCCAGGCATGGGACCTGCTGTACCGGTCTCAGGGGGTCGACGGACGGCCAGTGGCGGTCTCCGGCCGGGTCTACGCCCCCGGCGGGCCAGCCCCTGAAGGGGGCCGCCCCGTGGTGTCGTGGGCCCACGGAACGGTGGGGCTGGCCGACGGCTGTGCCCCATCGCGCACCGGTGACGAGGTGCCCGCCCTGCGACGCCTCATCGACGCCGGCTATGTCGTCGCGGCCACTGACTACGAGGGCCTCGGTACGCCGGGAACCCACCCCTATCTGGTCGGTGAGAGCGAAGGCCGCAGTGTGCTCGACGCCGCCCGAGCCGCCTCTCGCATCAATGACGCCGGTGCCGGCAACCGCGTGGTGGTTGCCGGGCACTCCCAGGGAGGCCACGCCGTGCTCTTCGCCGGCGGCATGGTCGAGGACTACGCCGCTGAGCTGGACCTGCTGGGCGTGGTGGCATCGGCACCCGCCGCCGAGCTGACCACGTTGTTACGCTCCGCCGTTCCGATCTCTCTGGGCTTCGGGCTGGTGGCCTCGGCCATCTACGCCTACGACCGGACTTACGGGGAGCTGGTGCTCGAGGATGTCCTCACGCCGGCGGCCATCGAGCGCATCGGGGTCGTGGAGGAGCAATGCCTGCAAGGCGTCACCGACGCCTTCTCCGACCAGCGGACGTCGGCCTGGTTGGTCGGCAACCCCCTCGACGTGGAACCGTGGGCCGCCCGGGTGGCGGAGAACGAGCCGGGCTCGGTGGAGATCCCCGTCCCGGTACTGGTGGTTCAGGGAGCGAACGACTTCGTCGTCCTCGCCTCGAGCACCGACACGGCCATCAGGCGACTCTGCGATGCCGGCAACACCATCGACTACCGCCGCTATCCGGGGGCCGTCCACAGCGACATTCTGGGCGAGGCCGGACCCGAGATCCTGGCCTGGATGGAGGAGCGCATTGCAGGCGGGGATGCCGGCTCGACGTGCGATGACTGACCGTCGGGCGCCCCGGAGGATCTCTCGGCTGGCCTTGGCCACGCTGTTGCTGGGGACCGGGGCGCTGCACTTCCTGGGCACCTCCTCCTATGAAGCGATCGTGCCGCCGGCGCTGGGGAGGGGTCATGCACGGGCCCTGGTGCTCGGGTCCGGGGCGGCGGAGATCGCCGCCGGCGCCCTGCTGGCGTTCCACCGGACCCGTCGCCTCGGTGCCGGGCTGGCCGCCGGCCTCTTTGTCGTGGTGTTTCCCGCCAACGTGCAGATGGCGGTCGACGGGGGCATCGCCGGCGCCGGCTTCCCCTTGGGCTCGCCGGTGGTGGCGTGGCTCCGCCTTCCTCTCCAGGCGCCGTTGGTGTGGTGGGCGCTGACCCTCACCCGACGGGAGTAGGTGCGCCTCCGTGCTGGTTCGCCTGCGGGTGCTCTTCGAATCATTCCGAGACAGCCTGTTCTTCCTCCCGGCGCTGTTCGTACTGGCCGCGGTCGCGGTCGCTCAGGGAATGCTCGCTGTCGACAACCGGATCTCGCTCGACTCGGTACCGACCTTTCTGCGTTTCACCGTCGACAGCGCCCGCGAGCTGCTGAGCACGGTGGCCGGCGCCACCATCACGGTGACCGGGGTGGTCTTCGCCCTGACGGCGCTCAGCGTCCAGCTCGCCTCCAGCCAGTTCTCGCCCCGAGTGGTGCGGGGGTTCCTCCGGGACCGCTTTGCCCAGACGGCCATCGGTTTCATGGCCGCGACGTTCACCTACTCGCTGGTCGTGCTCCGGGCGGTGCGCACGCCGGACGGTGACGCCTCGTCAGTCGTGCCCAATCTGTCATCTGCGCTCGCCCTCGTGCTGGCCGTGGGTGTGGTGATCGCCATCCTGGCGTACGTCGACCACACCGCCCAGTCCCTGCAGGCCACCCAGCTCATCGGGCGCATCACCAGGTCCACGGTGGGTCTGGTCGCCAAACGGTTCCCTGACCTGGGTGAGGGTGAGGAGCAGCCGCCGTCCCCGCCAGCACCGGCGACCCCGGGAAGGCGGGTGGACACACCCCGCAGCGGTTGGTTGCAACAGGTCAGCGAGTCCGACCTGCTCGATGCCCTTCCTCCGGGGGCGACGGTACGGGTCGAGGTGCGGGTGGGCTCGTTCGTCCACGCCGGGCGCCGCCTGTGCACGCTGTGGGCCGAGGACCAACCCGGGGGTGAGGATCCGGACAAGGAGATCGTCAAGGCGCTCGCCGTCGGGCGGGTCAGGACAATGCAACAAGACGTCGCCTTCGGGATCCGCCAACTGGTCGACGTCGCCCTCCGGGCGCTCTCGGCCGGGGTCAACGACGCCACCACCGCGTACGAGTGCATCGTTCACCTGGGTGAGGTGGTGTTCGAAATCCTGCGGCGCGACCTGCCCCCGGCGGTGCGCCACGGCGAGGACGGGCGGTGCGTGTTGCGTCCCAGCGAGTTCACCCATGACGACTACGTCGGCCGAGCGTTCGACCAGATCCGCACCAACGCCGTGTCCATGCCCGACTTGATCCTGCGCACGCTCGGCAGCGTGGCCACCGAACTGGAGGACCGGGGCCTCGGGGACCGTATCGCTCCGTTGGCTCGCCAGGCCCGCCTGGTGGTGGCCGGGGCAACCGCCCAAGATGCGCTACCCGAGGATCTGGCCCTGGTGCACCAGGCCGCCATTACCGCCGGCTTCGGACCGACCCAGAGGGAGGGCGGAGTCGGTCGGTGACCGCCGTGCCCCTCAGTCCGGCTTGCGACGGCGGCGAATGGCGATGGCGGCACCTCCGAGGGCGAGCGCACCGGCACCCAGCGCTCCGAAGGGCCAGAGGATCGACTCGCCGGCAGCAGACGGTTCGGCATCGACCGGAGGTCCGGGCGGGGCCGGGCGGGCTCGCCCGGGCAGCCCGGCTGCCGCCGGCTGGAGTCGTGGTACGCCGGCCGGAGCGGTCCACGAAGCGGCCAGACGCTCGCCTGTCGCTGCTTGGTCGACGGCGTCGACGTGCCACCAGTCACCCTGGAGCCGCTCGGCGGTGAGGCTCACCACGAGGTAGCCGTGGTGTCGGATCTCGCTCAGCCGCACGTGGGGGAGTTGGTCCTCGACCACACCGGCCAGCCCCCGGGCCACCACCGAGGAGTCGGGTCCGACGATGGACGCGAAGGTCTCTGACGTCACGCTCGGGGTGACCAGCTCGACGGCCACGGGGGGCGCACCGATGTCGCCCCCGGCCGGCACCTCGAATGCCCACGAGGAGTGGATGTCGCCGGTCAGCACGACCACGGGGCCGACGGCGTCGTCGGCCACCACATCGAGCAGGCGACGGCGTGCGACCGGGTAGCCGTCCCACTGGTCCGGGTTCATCACCCTGCCCGCTACCACTGGCCCCAGGCGGTTGGCGAGGTCGGCGACGGCTTCCGGGAGCTCGAGGCTCAAGGGGGAGAGCACGACCTGGTTGGCGACCACCCGCCATGCCCCGCTGACGGTACGGAGCCGTTCGGCCAGCCAGGCCTCCTGGTCCTCGGACATGATGCGGCGGTCGGGATCGGCGAGGGTGGCGGCCGGGTCGTCGAGGTAGGAGCCGACCTGGCGGGCCCGTCCGTCATGGCGGGTGTCGAGCAGGATCAGTTCACCGTTGGCTCCGAGCGGCAGCGACCGCCAGATGCGCTCGGGGGCGTCGGGATGTGGGCGCCGCACCGGCATCCATTCCAGGAAGGCCTGTAGGGCCGAGGCCCGGCGTTGCGCCCATGGGCCCTGGCTGGCCACGTTGTGGCCGGCGGCCCCTGACTCCCAGGCATCGCTGGCAACCTCGTGGTCGTCCCAGACCGCGGCGAAGGCGAATTGTCGGTGGAGCGCCTGAAGGTCGGGATCGGTCTTGTACTGGGCATGGCGAAGCCGGTAATCGGCCAGCGAGACGGGTTCCTGCGAAGGCAGGTGCTCACGGACCGAGGCACCGTCATCCGACTCGTACAGATAATCGCCGAGGTGGACGATGAGGTCGAGGTCGCGTGCGGCCAGGTGACGGTAGACAGCGAAGTAGCCGGCGGCGTAGGACGCACAGGAAACCACGCCCAGCCGCAGCTCCTCACCGTCGCCGGCTCCGGCGGCCGTGCGGGTACGACCGACATCCGAGCGCTGGCCCCGGGCTTCGAAGGCGTACCACAACGTGGTCGCCGGCTGGAGGCCGCCGACGTCCACATGAACGGTCCAGTCGTGCTCGGGGCCGGCCTCGACCTCGCCGGCGGCCACGACGGTGTCGAGCCGAGGGCCGGTGGCCATCCGCCACGCCACGGTGACCGGCTCGTCGCCGGTGGCCCCCGACACCCGGGTCCAGATCACCACCCGTTCCGCGGTGGGGTCACCGCTGGCCACCCCGTGGGCGAATGCACCATCCTCGTCGCCCGGGGCGCCGGCCCCCTGTTGCCGAGAAGGGGTCACCAGCGTTCCGGCGACGATCGGCGCCACGCTACGGAGCAGGTCACGGCGACGAATCATCCTGACATCAGGGGTAGGCGCCGTCGCCCACGAGGGAGTGCTCGCCCCACCGGCCCGGGGTGGCCACGATGGCCCGGGGATAGTCCTCGAAGAGCCAGCGGGCGAAATTACGTCTCGACCAGGCAGTGGCTCCGGCGACGCGCAGGCCGATCCTGACCCCTTTGCGGTGGCGCAGGGCTACCGCCATGGTCCTCGACACCGCCATGTCGGCCTGCAGCTCTCGGCCCACCGCCTGCTCATAGTTGGCGGCGGCCCCTGTGGGATCGAACGGCCCCGCGTCCTCCAACGCCCGGGCGGCCAGCGCACCGGTGAGCAGGGCCTGGGCGATCCCCTCGCCGGTGAGGGGATCGCAGGCCGCAGCAGCGTCGCCCACGAACAGGGCTCGCCCCCGTCCTGCGGAGAGGCTGATGTCGTGCAGCCGCGACGGGATCGGCCAGGCGCGGTTGGCGCCTTCGGGGACGGCATGGGGACCAAGGCCCCCGGCCACGTGCGACCGGGACAACAGCTCGGGCCACAGCGCCTTCATGGCCCGGGTGGGCAGTCTCCCGCGCTCGATGCCGAAGCCGACGTTGGCCCGCCCCCCCGGGAGGGGGAACGACCAGACGTAGCCGGGCAACAGGTCGCCCTCGAACCACACGTGGAGCGCACTGGAGGCCACCGGTCCCACGCCCGAGAAGTACTGACGGAAGGCGTGCCACTCGCCCAGTCGGCCAGGACGGCCCTGGGGATCGGGCCGGGCCGGGTCGGTGGCCCCGAGGTGCTTGCGCAACGGTGACCACATCCCATCGGCACCGATGGCATAGCGGGCGGCCACCCGTCCCAGGCCACCGACATCAAGGGTGATGCGGTCGTGGGCCACCTCGGCTCCCGTGCACGGATGCCCGTCGGCCACCTTGACGCCGGCCGCCCGAGCCAGCTCGACGAGGGCGGCGTCGAGCTCCAGGCGGGGCACGACGGCAGCGAAGGCGCCCCGCCCCCGGGGGAGGGGCAGACGCAGGGTGTGCCCGGCGGGACCGTGCAGGATCACGTCGTCGACCTGCTGCCAGGACGGGAGCGACGAGGGCCGGAGGCCCAGACCCTGCAGCTGGCGCAGCGCACCGGCGGTCAGGCCGTCGCCACAGCACTTGTCCCGGGGGAAGCGGGCCTTGTCGACCACCAGTACCTCCCGCCCGGCTCGCGCCGCCTCGATGGCGGCCGAGATCCCGGCCGGGCCGCCTCCCACCACCACCACGTCGACAGCTAGCAATTGACGCCTTCGCCGGGACGGTAGGTGGCGAAGACGGTGTCGACCTCGGTGCGGCCGTCGACGTAGGTACGTGTGCGCTCCGTGGTCACCCGGGTGCAGTTGCCGGCCTGACTCCGGCGCTGGCCGGTCTGCTCCCCGGTGGCGTAGGGGGTGGAGTAGAGCGTCACGGTGATGCTGGAGGGGGTGTAGGTGGGCCAGATCAGCACCCCGTAGGGGGTGGAGTTCTCGAGCACCAGGTCGGGCTTCGGGAACGACAAGGTGGCCTCGCGGCCGTAGGGGTAGCGGGAGATGTAGAGCGAGTGGCTCTGGTACTCGGGGATGTCGAGGCCGCCGAAGAACGCGGCATTGAACAAGGTGGTGGCGTACTGCGAGACCCCGCCTCCGATGGCCTCCTCCAGCACGCCGTTGTTGATGAAGCCACCGGGCGTGAAGCCCTTGGCACGCGTGCGCATGCCCACGTGTCCATTGACCGAGAATCTCTCACCGGGCTCCATCACCACTCCTCGCGTCAGATCAGCCATGAGATGGATGTTGTTGACCCGAGACTGACCCGCTTGGAAGTTGGTGGTGAAGCTGGCGATGGGCACCTCGATCCCCAAGGCCTCGGCCTCGGCCAACGTCCGTTCAGGCTCCACCACCCGTAACGGCAACTCGACCGGGCCACCCGTCCCCGCCGCCAACGCGTCCACCACCAGCTGACCGGCTCCTTCCTCGCAGCACGCCGTCCCCGTCTGTCCGGCGACAGCCACCACCGTCCCGCCCTCAACCCGGAACCCGGCGTCGACCGGCCGCTTCCCGGCGTCGACCAGCAGCTCGCCCAGGTCCTCGAAGGCCGTGGCCTCGTCGAAATCGAGCTCGAGACGCTCGGGGGTCGGCACAGAGCTCAGCCATGTGCGCAACATCTCGGGCGGGACCTCCGCACCGGTGCCGCCGGCTTCCACGGCCAGGCTGGCGTCGGTGAGGGCGCGGGCCTCCTCAGCGAGTGCCTCGGCGTCGGCCCGGCTGAACTGCGGGTCGATCTCACCCGGCTCGGCGGTCACCACGATGGGCAGTTCGCCGCCACGTGCGGTGGCGGTGATGGCATCGGCCACCTCACCCGGTACCAGGCCGACGCCGGGCTGGCCCTCGACGACCACGATCTGGCCGTCGGCACCGCTGATCGACGGCTCGACCGGGGCCTGGCGGCCCGTTGGGTCATTCTCGGCCAGCACCTGTCGCACCAGGATCGGGTCGGCGTTCACCGCCACCTCGGCATCGCGAGGCGACACCAATGATGCGAGCCAGGTGAACGGTCGCAGGACCACGGAGCCACCCCGGCCGACCTCCAGGGCGGCGTCGACGGTCGCCTCCTCGTCGAGGGTCAACCCCACGTCCTCACCCGAGAAGGTGACGTCGCCGCTGTCAGTCTCCACTCGCACCGTGGCCGCCGGGTAACGCTCGGCGATGCCAGCTACCACCGGCGCCAGTTCCGCCCGGTCCATACCGCCGACTGACCGACCCGCCAGGTTCACGTTGCGAACCACGCGGTCCTCACCCCGCTGGGTGTCGACCGCCCACGCCACGAAAATCAGGACGACAAGGCCGACGGGGACGGCGACGGCGATGATCAAAGCGCGGGTTCTTGTCGACACGGCTGGTTAGCGTGGCAGATCCAGGAGGGTGTCTGTGCGCACCTGCAGCGAACCCTAGATTCAGCCCGGCTTGAACCCTCGGCGCACGGAAGTGCGTTCCCGCTCGGCAAAGCGGTTGCGGATGAGGTCTCGCCGGGCCTGGAGCTCCCGATAGGTGAGGGCCTCCGTCTCGGGTGCCACCCCGAAGCCGGCTTTGACTCCAGCCAGATCGAGCTCCACGGTCTTCGGGTCGAGGCCGATGTCGCGGGTCAGGCGCTCGGCGTGGGTGGTGGCGAAGTGGGCGGCCACGTTGGCGATCTCGGCGAAGAGGTCCAGGTCGGGGGCGAGCGTGGCGATGGCGCCGTCGAGGAAGACCATGTTCTTCACGAACAACATGAGCTCCTTCGGTAGCCGGGCGCCGTAGCCGAGCAGGGCCTTGACCAGCCGGCGCAATTCCGCCACCAGCTCGTCGCCGGTCATGGTGGTGGGATCGACAACCGGCTGATCCAGGCCGAGGTCGCGGATCACGGCGCCGAGATCGGTGTCGGTCGGCAGTGCGCCGAGGTCGCGCAGGGCGGCGAGCTGGGTGTGCACGTCGTTGGTGATGCTCGCCATCAACAGGCGCAGGAAGGCCAGGCGCCCGGGCTCGTCCAGGCGCCCGGTGATGCCGTAGTCGAGGAGGGCGGTCCGTCCGTCGGGCTGGACGAAGAGGTTTCCTCCGTGCAGGTCGCCGTGGAAGACCCCGTACAGCATGGCGCCCTCGAGGAAGGCGATCATGCCCGTGCGCACGACCGCCTCGGTGTCCACGCCCGCGGCGTGCATCCCCGTGACGTCGTCGAAGGCGAACCCCGAGAGGCGCTCCATGACCAGCAGGCGGCGGGTGACCAGCTCGGGATGGGGGCGGGGGACGACGAACCCGCGTTGCCCGAGGTCGGCCAGCACCCGAGCCACGTCGAGCATGTTCTCGGCCTCGAGGCGGAAGTCGAGCTCCTCGTTGATGGTGTCGGCGAACAACTCCACCAGCGCCGGGGGGTTGGCAAGCGACGCCACCGGAATCCGCCCGACCAAGGCGGGGGCCAGCCAGGACATCATGGCGAGGTCACGCCTGACCAGCTCATGCACCCGCGGTCGCTGGATCTTAACCACGACGTCTTCGCCGGTCACGAGGGTGGCGGCGTGAACCTGGGCGATGGAGGCGGCAGCCAGCGGCGTTCGCTCGAAGGAGGTGAACACCTCCTCCAGCGGCCGAGCCAGCTCCTCCTCCACCACCGTGCGAACGTCGCGCCACGATTCGGGTGGGACGCGGTCCCGACAGTGCTTCAGCTCGGCCACCAGCTCCTCCGGAAAGAGCCCTTCGCCGGCCGAGATGATCTGGGCGAGCTTGATGTAGGTGGGCCCGAGGCGCTCGGCCGCTTGGCGCAGGCGCCAGGACAACCCTGCCCTGGACACTTCCCGGCCGCGGCGACGATCGGTGAGCGCCCAGGTGGCCACCGGAACGCCCAGGTGGCGAGCGGTGGACGCCAACCGCCCAAGCGGGGGCACGGTCCGACGCCGGACCAGCTCGGGAACCTCGGCGCGGGTGCGCATCCGGACGCCCTCCAAACCGATGCGCCAGCGCAACTCGGCGGGAGCGACCAGCCACGGGGGGTCGTCGCTGAATGTGCCGACGACGAGGTCGGCCGGCGGGGTGGTGGCCGAGGGAGCGCTCACCTCACCATCCTGGCGTCACCGTACGTCTTTGCCGCCCACGACATCGGCCAGTTCCGGCATCATCTTGACGAGCGTCGGCCGGCGGTGAGAATCTCTGGGCGTCGGGCATGGGGTGCTTCCGCCGTGCACCCCTGCCCGGCACTTCACTTCCGACTCAGTGCCTTGTGGCGGCCGGAGGCTTGGCCCCCGTCGACGCCCCGACGCTGACGTTCCGCCTCGTAGTCGCTGTAGTTGCCTTCAGTCCAATGCAGTTGGCCGCTGCCTTCGAAGGCGAGGATGTGGGTCGCCACCCGATCGAGGAACCATCGGTCGTGGGTGATCACCACGGCGCAGCCGGCGAAGGAGACCAAGGCATCCTCGAGCGCACGCAGCGTGTCGACGTCCAGATCATTCGTCGGCTCGTCCAACAGCAGCAGGTTGGCGCCGGCCAGGAGCTGCTTGGCGAGGTGGAGACGGTTGCGCTCTCCCCCTGACAACACCCCGACGCTCTTCTGCTGGTCCGAGCCCTTGAAGCCGAACGATCCCACGTAGGCGCGACCGTGCAGTTCTCGATTACCGACACGCACGACGTCGACACCGCCCGTGATCTCCTCGTAGACGGTATGGCTGTCGTCGAGGGCCGCCCGTGACTGATCGACGTACGCCAGCTCCACCGTCGGTCCGACCCGCAGGTCGCCGTCGTCAGGCAACTCGGAGCTGTCGGGCGGGGTGAGTCCGGCGGCGCCGGCGATCATGCGAAAGAGTGTGGTCTTGCCCGCCCCGTTGGGACCGATGATCCCGACGATCCCGGCGGGAGGGAGCGAGAAGTTGAGGTCCTCGATCAGGACGCGGTCACCATAGGACTTGTGCACAGCATCGGCTTCCACGACCAGGTCGCCGAGCCGGGGACCGGGAGGAATGGTGATCTCCAGCGTGCCGGCCGCCCGCTCGGCTGCGCCCGCCTCGGCGAGGAGTTGGTCGTAGCTGCTCAGCCGGGCCTTGCCCTTGGCCTGGCGGGCCCGCGGCGACATCCGGACCCACTCCAGCTCCCGCTCGAGAGTCCGCCGGCGTGCGGATTCCTGCCGCTCTTCGGAGGCCAATCGGGCCGCCTTCTGCTCCAGCCAACCGGAATAGTTGCCCTCGAAGGGATAGCCACGGCCCCGGTCCAGCTCAAGGATCCAGCCGGCCACGTTGTCGAGGAAGTAGCGGTCATGGGTGACGGCGACCACGGTCCCTCGGTAGTCCTGGAGGAAACGTTCCAGCCAGGCGACGGACTCGGCATCGAGGTGGTTGGTGGGCTCGTCGAGCAACAGCAGGTCGGGTTGGCTGAGGAGCAGCCGGCACAGCGCTACCCGACGTCGCTCCCCACCGGAGAGTGTGGCCACCGCCGCCTTCGGCGGAGGGACCCGCAGGGCATCCATGGCCACCTCCACGTTCCGCTGCAGATCCCACGCCTTGGTTGCGTCGATGCCGTCCTGGAGGTCGGCCTGCTCGGCCAGCAGGGCATCGAAATCGGCATCGGGCTCGGCGAAGGCCGCGCACACCGCTTCATAGCGGTCGAGAAGGGACTGAGTGGCGGCCACGCCGTCCATGACGTTGCCGATCACGTCCTTGGCCTCGTCGAGTTGGGGCTCCTGGGGAAGGTGGCCGACGGAGAAGCCCGGGGTGAGACGGGCCTCACCGGTGTAACCGTCGTCCTCCCCGGCCAGGATGCGCAGCAGTGACGACTTCCCGGACCCGTTGGCGCCGATCACGCCGATCTTGGCGCCCGGGAAGAACGACAGGGAGATGTCCTGGAGCACCTGGCGGTCGGGCGGGTGGAAGCGCCCGAGGCGCTGGGTGGTGTAGATGTACTGGGCGGCCATGCCCCGACGGTACCGGGGCCAGGCCCGCGGCCTTCTCTTGGGCGCACCTTCGCGAGCGATGACGGAGCCGGAGATATCCGGTGAGGATGGTGACGACGACGACGGCGCGCAGAATGGCGGTGTATTCGTCCGGATACACGACGTTCTCGATGTAGTTGTCGACGAAGCCTCCCTCGTAGCCACCGTTCCCGGCCAACCGTCGCAGGTTCTTCTCGACCGATGTCAAAGGGCATGGAAAGCCGATCACCACGGTTCCGGCTCCCCACGCCAGCGCAGGGAGGTGGGCCCACACCAGCCGGGGCCAATGACATGCGAGCAATGCCCCGACGGCGACGAACACGATGAACGCCAGGTGCACGACCACGACGGCGTCGGCGGCGATCCGATAGAGCATGGAACCTCCTGTGCCGAGGCTAGCCGTGCCCACGATGTGATTCGGAGGGCGGCGACGCTCCGGCGGACACTGCACTGGTGGGTACCGTGCCCGCCGGGTCGCGCCTCTTGGGGGGAGGATGTGAGGTGTTCCACGCCCTGTACGCAGTGTCCCACCTTCTCGGGGGGCCGACAATCAGTGTTTCGCGCATACTCCGGAAGCGGCATGGCGAGCCCGTAGCCTGGTGACGTGGTGAATGCCGGCCCGAGCGATGCCTTCGGTCCCAATGCGTGGTTGGTCGACGAGATGTACGAGCGCTACCGGGGGGATCCCGATTCGGTCACGGTTCGTTGGCAGGAGTTCTTCGCCGACTACCGCAGCGCCGTTCCCGGTCCCTCGCCAGTGGACGGTCCGCCGGGGCGCCGAGGTGAGCGGCCGGCGGGTGAACGTCGCGGCTCCCTCCCCGACGGCGGTCCGGAACGCTCCACTCAACCATCGGCCCAGCCCCTCCTCGGAGCGGCTGCCCGCATCGCTGCCACCATGGACGCCAGCCTCGGTGTGCCCACGGCCACCGGTTTTCGGGTCGTGCCGGCCAAGCTGCTCGAGGTCAACCGGCAGGTCATCAACGGCTACCTGGGGCGGACGCGGGGAGGCAAGGTCAGCTTCACCCACCTCATCGGGTACGCGGTCGTCAAGGCGCTGGGCTCGGTGCCCGTCATGAACCGTGCCTACAGCTCGGTCGACGGAAAGCCGGCGGTCGTGCGCCATGACCATGTCGGGCTCGGCCTCGCCGTCGACGTCGAGCGTCCCGACGGCAGCCGCAGCCTGATCGTTCCGTGCATACGCAACGCCGACTCCCTCGACTTCCGCCAATTCCACGCGGCCTACCAGGAGCTCATCCGCAAGGTGCAGAGCAACCGCATCAGCGTGGACGATTTCGTCGGCACGACGGTCACCCTGACCAATCCCGGCACCATCGGCACCGTGCAGTCGGTGCCCCGGCTGGTGGCCGGCCAGGGAGTGATCGTCGGCGTGGGCGCCATCGACTTCCCGGCCGAGTTCCAGGCGGCCGATCCACGCGCCTTGGCCGAGCTCGGTGTCTCCAAGGTGGTGACCATCAGCTCGACCTATGACCACCGCATCATCCAGGGAGCCGAGTCCGGCCTGTTCCTACGGCGCATCCACGACCTTTTGCTCGGCGCCGATCAGTTCTACGACGACGTCTTCCGCTCGCTCGCCATCCCGTACCAGGCGGTGCAGTGGCGCCGAGACATCAACCCCGTCGACGTGGCCGATGCTCATCTGCACAAGCAGATGCAGGTGAACCGGGTGATCAACATGCACCGGGTGCGTGGTCATCTCATCGCCGATCTCGATCCGCTGGCGGTCAAGGAACCCCACATGCACCCCGAGCTGGACCCGGCCACCTATGGCCTGACCATCTGGGACCTCGACCGGGAGTTCCTCACCGGGGGGCTGGGAGGAGCTGATCGGCTGCCCTTCGGTGAGATTCTCCACGTGCTGCGGGACGCCTATTGCCGCACGGTCGGCGTCGAGTATATGCACATCCAGGAGCCCGACCAGAAGCGTTGGATCCAGGAGCACGTCGAAGGTGTGGAGGTCGGACTCGACATTGCCGAGCAGCGCCATATCCTGGGCCGCCTCAACGCCGCCGAGGCCTTTGAGCGATTCCTCGCCACCAAGTACGTGGGCGCCAAGCGCTTCGGCCTGGAGGGCGCGGAGTCGACCATCCCCCTGCTCGACGCCGTGCTCGGCGCGGCGACCGAAGCCGGACTGGCCCGCGTGGTGATGGGCATGGCCCATCGTGGACGGCTGAACGTCCTGGCCAACATCGTGGGCAAGCCTCTCGACCGCATCTTCAGCGAGTTCGAGGGCATCGTCGATCCCAGCATGGTGCAGGGTTCAGGCGACGTGAAGTACCACCTCGGCGCCAAGGGTCGCTTCGCCGGTCGCGGAGGCTCGCAGATCGAGGTCGAGCTGGCCGCCAACCCCTCACACCTCGAGGCTGTCGATCCCGTGGTGGAAGGGATGACGCGCGCCCACCAGGATCTGGTTGATCAACCCACCTCGTACTCAGTCCTGCCCCTGTTGGTCCATGGCGACGCCGCCTTCGCCGGCCAGGGTGTGGTGGCCGAGACGCTCAACCTGTCGGACCTGCGGGGCTACCGGACGGGAGGCACGGTCCACCTGGTGATCGACAACCAACTCGGCTTCACCACTGCGCCGGAGTCGGGGCGCTCGTCGGTCTACGCCACCGACGTGGCCAAGATGGTGCAGGCGCCGATCTTCCACGTCAACGGCGACGACCCCGAAGCGTGCGTACGCGTCGCCCGACTTGCATTCGACTACCGCCAGACGTTCCATCGCGATGTCGTCATCGACATGTGGTGTTACCGACGCTTCGGCCACAACGAGGGCGACGATCCCAGCTACACCCAACCGCTGCTGTACCGCCGCATCGAGCAACGTCGCTCGGTACGCAAGCTCTATGTCGAACTCTTGGTCAAACGGGGTGACCTCACCTTGGAAGAGGCGGAAGGCGCCCTCGACGACTTCTCGGAACGCCTGCAGCAGGCCTTCGACCAGACCCGCGCCCTGCGTCCGCCCGAGCAGGTTGCCGTGGCCCGCCAGCCGTCGCCTCCAGGGTGCAGAGAGGTCGCCACCGGCGTCCATCGCTCGGTCCTCGACAAGGTGTTCGACTCGCTGGACCGTTCGCCCGACGGCTTCGTCGTTCATCCGAAGTTGGCCCGTCAGTTCGAAGCCAGGCGCCAGCTCTGGGAGACGGGCAAGGTCGACTGGGCCACCGCCGAAGCGCTGGCCCTGGGCACGCTGCTCTCCGAGGGAACGGACATCCGCCTGACCGGCCAGGACACGCGGCGGGGAACGTTCTCGCACCGCCACTCGGTGCTCTTCGACCACCAGACCGGGACCGAGTACGCGCCACTGGCCCACGTCGGACCCGGGCAGGGCAAGTTCTGGGTCTACGACTCATCGCTCTCGGAGTACGCCGCCATGGGGTTCGAGTACGGCTACTCGGTGGTCCACGCCGAGGCGCTGGTGTGTTGGGAGGCCCAGTTCGGCGACTTCGTCAACGGGGCGCAGATCGTCGTGGACCAGTTCCTGGCATCGGCCGAGGAGAAGTGGGGGCAGCGGTCCGGCCTCGTGCTCCTGCTCCCTCACGGCTACGACGGCCAGGGGCCGGAGCACTCGTCAGGCCGCATCGAGCGCTTCCTGACCCTGTGCGCCGACGGAAACCTGCAAGTGGTGAACGCCACGACCGCAGCCCAGTACTTCCACCTACTGCGGCGCCAGGTGCTCGGCGGCTTGCGCCGCCCCCTGGTGGTGCTCACTCCCAAGTACCTGCTGCGAGCCCGAGAGTCGCGCTCGCCCGTCGATGCACTCGGCACCGGTTCGTTCCGGGAGGTGCTCGACGACCCATCGGTGGAGGACCCTTCGGCCGTTCGCCGGCTCGTACTCTGCTCGGGCAAGGTGGGCTACGACGCGCTCCTGCGGCGCGACCAGGGGAGAGCGCCGGCCGCCGTGGTGCGCGTGGAGCAGCTGTACCCATGGCCGGAGCGAGCGCTGGCCGACATCCTGGAGCGCTATTCGTCCATCGATTCCGTCTACTGGCTACAGGAGGAACCGGAGAACATGGGGGCCTGGCCATTCGTGCACGGTCGGCTCCATCGCGTCCTCGCCGGTGACGCCAAGCTGGGGCACGCCAGCCGGCCGGAGTCCGCCAGCCCGGCAACCGGCAGCTTCAAGCTCCACCTCCGCCAGCAGGAGGATCTCCGCGATCGGGCCCTGGAGGGGGTCTGAGCCGTCCGCAGCGCCCTGTGACCATCCCTTGGCGTAGGGGGGTCCCCCCGCACTCCCCGACAGCCCGGTAAGGTTGGCTTCGGCAACTGTCCCCTCGTGTCGAGGCAGGACAGGGTGTTGAAGGTCCGGCGTCGCGGCTTCCCGCCTCGTGGCGCTCGGGCGACGAACCGGGCGGGTAGCAAGGCAAGAGCCTCATCCGCCGGCTCCTCGCTCCTTCGGGAACGGGCGCCCGGAGCACTCGGTGTCGGTCACCAGACCGGGCGTCGGGTCCGGCTCATGCCGTGAGAGGAGAAGGCGAGATGGATCATCGTGGCTGAGAGGCCAACGGGTACCCACTTGGTCGTCGATGGATCCAACATCGCCACCGAGGGTCGGAGTTTGCCCAGCTTGAAGCAGCTGGACGAGGCAGTGCGGGCGCTGATCACCGAGCATCCCCATGACACGTGGACGGTCGTGGTCGATGCCACCTTCGGCCACCGCATCGACAGCTCCGAGAAGCAGATGTACGAGGAGGCGCTGGCCGCCAACGAGCTGGTGACGCCTCCGGCCGGCACGATCGGTCGAGGCGACAAGTTCCTCCTCGAGATCGCCGACCGCGCCAACGCCACGGTCTTCTCGAACGATTCCTTCCAGGAGTTTCACGGCGACTACGAGTGGCTCTTCGACGAGGGGCGCCTGATCGGCGGCAAACCCGTTCCCGAGGTGGGTTGGATCTTCACCGCCCGGACGCCGGTCAGAGGCCCCAAGAGCCGGATGTCCTCTCGTGCCGCGTCGGAGCGCCGCGGCGGAGCATCGGGCTCACGTGGTTCGCGCCGGGTGCTGTCGGCGACCGAGCCGCTTCCGGTTCCGAGCAGGCCACCGCCCCGCACTTCGCGTCGCCAGCCGC
>DASZDM010000352.1:0-8433 GCA_035942015.1 Acidimicrobiales bacterium
CCATGACACCGAAGGCTGCTTTCGCATCGACGGCGTGACGGGGCCGGACGAGTACTCGGCGCTGGCCGACAACAACGTGTTCACCAACCTCATGGCGGCCCGCAACCTCAGTGCCGCGGCCGACGTGGCCACCCGGTACCCAGATCGTGCCGCCGACCTCGGCGTCGAGCAGTCCGAGATCGCCTCGTGGCGAAGGGCGGCGAGTGCTATGGCCATCCCCTTCGACGAGAAGCTCGGGGTGACCGCCCAGTCCGAGGGGTTCACCCGTTACCGCCGATGGGACTTCGATGCCACCGACGCCGGGAAATACCCGTTGCTGATGCACTACCCCTACTACGTCCTGTACTCGAGCCAGGTGGTGAAGCAGGCCGACCTGGTGTTTGCCCTCTATGCCTGCGGCGACCAGTTCAGCGCCGAGCAGAAGCGCCGGGATTTCGACTACTACGAGCCCATCACCGTCCGGGACTCCTCGCTCTCGGCGTGCATCCAGGCCATCGTCGCCGCCGAGGTGGGGCATCTGGACCTGGCCTACGACTATTTCCGGGAAACCGCGCTGGTCGACCTACGGGACATGGCCGGCAACACCGCCGATGGGCTGCATCTGGCGTCGCTGGCCGGCGCCTGGCTCGTGGCCGTCGCCGGGTTCGGGGGGTTACGCGACCACGGCGACACGTTGTCCTTCTCGCCCCGCCTTCCTCCTCCCATCACCAGGTTGTGCATCCGGCTGCTCTACCGTGGCCGGCGGCTGCGTATCGAGGTCGGGCCGGGCACCACCCGCTATGAGCTCCTCAGTGGCGACCCGCTCGAGCTCTTGCACCACGGTGACCCGGTCACGGTGGAAACGGGGGATCCGGCCGTCCTCTCCTGCCCCGATGAAGTACCACCGTCGCCCATCGAGCCACCGCCCGAACGAGAGCCGTTGCGCCGCGGCGTCGGTGGCTGAAACGCACCGTTGCCATGTGCGGTCGAGCGCCTACCGGGCATCGGTCTCGGCGCGCCCCTCGCCCACCAGCACGTTCACGACGGCCAGGGCCGCTGCCAGCGCGGCATGCGCTTCGTCGCTACTGATGGGGCTGGCGCCATGGGCGGCGGCGTTGCCGACGTCGCTGATCGTGCGAGCGGCCGGTTTCCACCGTTCCGGGAGGTGGCCTTCCTCCAGGAGCCAGCCGATCTTCTGTTGCAGCGTCCTCTTCGTCGGGGGAACGCCGAGCATGACGACTGCCTGCTCGACAGCACGACGGGTCAGCAATCCCGCGCCGCGATAGGCGTGGACGGAGCAGCACGTGGACGCTTCCGACAAGTCCCTGGCTATTCCTTCAGGGAGGCCTGCGGTCCGGCGGTCATCCATCGGATCCACGATGCCCCACTCGCTTGGCGTGCACGGTGACGGTTGCCGCGATCCCGAAGTGGTCGGAGGCGAAGAGCGTCGGGTCGGTCGGCCCAGCCCGGTCGAATGTCAACCGGGCGTCGAGCACCTCGACGTGATCGTCCACGAGCACGTAGTCGATCACGCAGCCAGTTCCCACCCCGGGACGAAGTGGCGTCGGCCAGGTCTTGGCCGGATCCTCCCCGTGGGCGAGGGCATGAGCGGAACGGAGTCGCTCGCCGAGCACGCGGAGGGTCGATGATGTCGGCCCGGCGTTGAGGTCGCCCACCAGAACCTTCGGGATGTCGTCTCCCCCGGCCATGTGATCCATGATCAGGTTCGCCTGTCGGTCACGCGCCACCGGATCTCCAGCGGCGAGGTGTGCGTGGTGGATCTCGAGGTGCTGGCCATCGGCAAGCCGCACCCGAACCCAGTTCGCCACTCGGTGCTGGCCATGGAGATCCAGTGACCCCTGTTCGACGATGGGCAGGCTGGTGAGGACGGCGATCCCCTCCCACAGGCCCCACAGCCCCATTTTGGCGGTCAAGTGGCACTGGTAGGGCAGCTCGCCGCCGAGCGACTGGTTGAGGTGCCTGGTGATCCACCTGGCCTGGCTGGGCCAGCGCCGGATCTCCTGCAGGCCCATGACGTCGGGGCGGAGCTCAGCCAGCTGGGCGAGAACGAGGTGGCGACGTTCTCGCCACCGATCGGAGGTGTTGCGGAGATTCAGCGTTGCGATGCGAAGGGAGGAACTTCCCGGCGTGGGAATCGGTCGTCAGTCGCCGTGCGTGCGGCGGCGGATGACGCCGACCTGCTCACCGACGACGACGAGCACGACCGCCGAGGCGAAGGCCACCAGCGATCCGATGATGTTGAGCTCGAAGATGTCGCCGGTGTTGAGGAGGTTGGCGACGACCCCTCCCACCACCGAACCCAGCACGCCGAGGAGCAGGGTCATCCAGACCGTGAGGTGCTGGCGGCCGGGCACGATCAAGCGGGCCACGATCCCGACGATCAAGCCGAACACGAGGAATCCGATCACTCGTGCGAACGCTAACAGCCGATGTGGGAGTGGCCGCCTAGGCGCCGAGACGCTTCTCCAACGCGGCCAGCTGGTCTCGCAGTCGGGTGGGCAGGCGATCGCCGAGGGACTCGTAGTGCTCCTCGATCTGCGGTAGCTCCTCACGCCACCGTTCGGCGTCGACTGTGAGCAGCCTGGACAGCACAGACGGATTGATGTCGAGGCCGTCGACGTCGATCGCGCTCACGGTCGGAACCCGGCCGAGGGGTGTGTCGACGGCGGCTGCCTTCCCGTCGACCCGTTCGAGCACCCATTTGAGCACCCGGCTGTTGTGACCGAAGCCGGGCCAGAGAAAGGAATTGTCGTCGTCCCTGCGGAACCAGTTGACCCAGAACAACCTCGGCAGGTTGGCCGCCTCGGTGGTGGTTCCGATGGCGAGCCAGTGGCGGAAGTAGTCGCCCATGTCGTAGCCACAGAAGGGCAGCATGGCGAAGGGGTCGAATCGGAGTTCGCCCACAGCGCCGGCCGCCGCCGCCGTGGTTTCCGAGCTCATGATGGAGCCGAGGAAGACACCATGCTCCCAGTCGAAGGACTCCGTCACGAGCGGCACGTTCGAGGCGCGACGGCCGCCGAAGAGGATCGCCGAGATGGGCACCCCGTCGGGGTTCTCCCACTCCGGCGACATGGAAGGGCACTGGGCGGCCGGGGCGGTGAACCGGGCGTTGGGGTGGGCCGCCGGCGTGTCCGATGCCGGGGTCCAGTCGTCGGCCCTCCAGTCGATCAGGTGGTCCGGGGGCGGGTCGCTGAGCCCTTCCCACCACACATCGCCGTTGTCGGTCCTGGCCACGTTGGTGAAGATGCAGTTCTCGGCGAGGGTGGCGATGGCGTTGGGGTTGGTCCGGGCCGACGTACCTGGCGCGACACCGAAGAACCCGGCTTCGGGGTTGATGGCGTAGAGGCGCCCGTCGGCGCCGAACTTCATCCAGGCGATGTCGTCGCCGATCGTCTCGACCTTCCAGCCCTCCAGACTCGGGATCATCATGGCCATGTTCGTCTTGCCACAGGCGGAGGGGAAGGCGGCGGCGATGTAGCGCGTCTCGCCGCCCGGCGGGGCGATGCCGAGGATGAGCATGTGCTCGGCCAGCCAACCGTCGTTGCGGGCCATGGTGGAGGCGATGCGCAAGGCGAAGCACTTCTTGCCCAACAAGGCGTTGCCGCCGTAGCCGGAGCCGTAGGACCAGATCTCGCGGGTCTCGGGGAAATGCACGATGTACTTGTTCTCGGCGTCACAGGGCCACGCCACGTCGGCTCGTGGGTGACCGCCGTGGTCGACGAGCGGATAGCCGACCGAATGGAGGCAGGGAACGAACTCGCCGTCCCCGAGGACCTCCAACACATCCGCCCCCATGCGCGTCATGATCCGCATGTTCACCGCCACGTACGGCGAATCCGTGAGTTGCACGCCGATGTGGGCGATGGGTGAGCCGAGCGGGCCCATGGAGAACGGCACGACATACATGGTCCGGCCGCGCATGGCGCCGAAGTACAGGTTCCTCATGGTGGTCTTCATCTCGACCGGGTCGCGCCAGTTGTTGGTCGGTCCCGCGTCGCTCTGGCGGTGGCTACAGATGAAGGTGCGATCCTCGACACGGGCCACGTCAGCCGGGTCGGAATGCGCGAGATAGCTGTTGGGCCGTTCGATGTCCGACAGCCGCTCGAACGTCCCTCCGTCGACCAGCAGCTGGCAGAGACGGTCGTACTCGGCGGCCGAGCCGTCGCACCAGTGCACGGCCTCGGGCTGGAGCAGCCCTTCCCATTCCCCGACCCAGGCCTCCAGTACCACGGAGTGAGAAAGTTACCAGCGTGCAGCCGTTCGAGGAGGTCGTGGTCGAGCACGGGCCCGTGGTGCTGCGGGTGTGTCGGGCCGTGCTGGGCACCGACGACGCGGCCGAGGACGCGTGGTCCGAAACGTTTCTGTCGGCCCTGCGTGCCTACCCCGACCTACGCCCCGACAGCAACGTCCGGGGCTGGCTGATCACCATCGCTCACCGGAAGGCCATCGATCAGATCCGCCGCCGGACGCGAGCGCCGCTCCTCATCCGCAGCACCCCGGACGTGCCGAGCGTGGACCTGGACCCGATGCCTGACGGCGACCTCCGGTGCGCCCTCAGCCGGCTTCCCACCAAGCAGAGAGCCGCCGTCGCCTACCGCTACCTTGCCGACCTTCCCTACGCCGACATTGCCGAACTCCTCGACACGACTGAGGCGGCCGCCCGACGCAACGCAGCCGACGGCATCGCCAAGCTGCGGCAGGCCTATCGGAGGACGGCAGGGGAAGGTTCCTAACGTGAGGGCCGATCAGGAGGCCGTCGGATCTCCTGATCGTCGATGGGCGCGGCAGCGTCCGTGGCGCTGGCCGAGAGGCCCAAGGCCGGCTTGGCCGGTGTGTAGAGCCACGCGTCGAACAGCGGGCTCAGGTCTCGACCGGACACCTCCTCGGCGAGCCGATGAAGTCCTCGGTCCACGCCGTCGCGCCGCCGTACGCCCGGATCCAGGGACAGTCCCACGTGGTTCCCGAACCACTGGTGCGCCAACTCGTGGACGACCAGATGATCCCCGAACTGCGCCACGTAGCGGGGATAGATGGGACGAGTCTGGGTCTCCAGGGCGAAGACGAGGTCCGGCTCGTCGTCGACGATGGCCCCCACGGTCGAGAACGGATACGGCGTCAAGATGGCGGCCAGCACATCGAGGATCACGCCCTGACGGGCCAGGGGGCCGTCGGCTGACGTACCGAGATCCGGGTCGACGGCGTCGTAGACCGGAATGCCCCCGGCCGTCGTCCAGGTCCGCACGTCCCATTCCCCGATGTTGACGGTGGCGAGGTAGGGGGCCATCGGGTCGGGTGCGTCCCACACGAAGGTGGCGGAGTCTCCGGAGGTCGTCTGGCTGACCAGCGAACCGTTGGCCACCACGCCGAGACCACTGGGCACGGTGACCTCGAAGGTGTAGGACGCCTTGTCGGAAGGATGGTCGTTGGCCGGGAACCAGCTGGCCGCCACCTCGGGAACGCCGTTGACGATCACGCCGTCGTCGGTGGCCATCCAACCCATGCGCAAACCCGGAATGTCGGGTACCTGGAACTCGACTGGCACCCCGTCGTAGGCGACGACGACCTCGAAAGGCGAGCCCACCCTCAGTCCCGAGGACGGCTGGATCACCAACTCGTGCGCACCGTGGTGCCACCAAGCAGGTGCACCGTTGACGGTGACGCTCCGGACGGTGAGGCCGACGAAGTCGAGGTTGAACTGCCTCAGGTTCTGGGTGGCGGCGGCCCGGATGGTGGCAACCCCTTCGAGACGATCGCTGTCGGGCTCGTAGTGGAGCCGGAGCGCGTAGTGGGCGACGTCGTAGCCACCGTTGCCGTAGTACGGGAAGTACGGGTCACCGAGACCGGCGGCGCCCACGCCGCGCCTGCTGTACGTCGGAGGGGCCGCCTCAACAGGTTCCGCGGTGCCGATCGGGCCGGCGAGCAGTGACGCCGCCACGGCGCTGATCAACAGCACCCGCGGCAACGTTCGGTGCTGCGCATTCGTCGCCCGCATCGTTCGCATGGCGTCCTCCTCACTCGTCGCTGCCTCCGGCGACGGGCGATGAGAATATCCCATGGCGCCCTTACCTCTCTCGGCGTAGTAGCTGACGTTCGGCAAGGCCGCCGGGGCCATCGGAATTCCGGCTCGTGGGTAGGCCGCGAGGGACCGCAGAGACGGAAGGAGACGACGATGCCAACCGACAAGGAGGATCTGCCCGGGACGATCCAGCGCTCACCGAAGAAGGCCCAGCGCACCTTCGCCAAGACGCTCGACTCCGCCTACGAGCAGTACGACGACGAGCAGCGGGCGCATCGCACCGCGTATGCGTCGCTCAAGCACAGCTTCGAGAAGGTGGGCGATCACTGGGAGCCGAAGGACGAGAAGGGCCCGTCGGACCCCCACGCCAAGGGTGGCCGGGACACCAACCGCCAGACGGCGGGAGGAGTGGACGTCGAGGGTCACTCCAAGAAGGAACTGTACGAACGGGCCAAGAAGCTCGACGTCAGTGGCCGGTCATCGATGAACAAGATGGAGCTCGGCCAGGCGATCGCCCGCAAGCAGGACTGAGACGCGTGCTGCGGCAACCGCAGGCCGCTCCCGACTATGACGGCTGCCCAGCGGGCAGTTGACCACCCGTCTGCGTGCTCTGCGGCGACGTGCACCTCGTCAACCGTCCCGTCGCGTCCTCGACCGCACGGCGTCCCACCGGCAACGACCGCAGACCCACCCTCGAGTTGCTCTCCGCTGAGCCTGCCCACCGGCAGCGTCACCAGCGCGCTACCCGGTGCACGCTGGATAGCACTCTGCCACAGTTGCGCCATGGCGGCGCTCGTCCTCGCCGGGGTGGCCAAGCGCTTTCCCGACGGCACCACGGCCGTGCACACCTTGGACCTCGCCGTCGACGACGGTGAGCTCATGGTGCTGGTGGGTCCGTCAGGCTGCGGCAAGTCGACAGTGCTGCGGATGGTGGCCGGCTTGGAGGCGCCCACCGAGGGGACGGTCACCATCGGCGGCCGGCCCGCCAACAACCTCTCGCCCGGCGATCGCGACGTGGCCATGGTCTTCCAGGACTACGCGCTCTACCCCCATATGAGCGTCCACGCCAACATCGCCTTCGCCCTCAAGGCCAAGGGCCTTCCGCGAAGGGACATCGACGACCGGGTGCGCCAGGTGGCGGGGTCGCTCGGCATCGAGCACCTCCTCGGCCGTCGCCCCCGGGCCCTGTCGGGTGGTGAGCGCCAGCGGGTGGCGATGGGACGGGCCATCGTTCGCCGGCCGGCGGCGTTCCTCATGGACGAGCCCCTCTCGAACCTCGACGCCAAGCTGCGGGTGGAGCTGCGTACCGAGATCCGGCGCCTCCACGATGAGCTGGCCACCACCTTCCTCTATGTCACCCACGACCAGGTGGAGGCCATGACCCTGGGGGACCGGGTGGCGGTGCTGCGCCACGGCCGCCTCGAACAACTGGCCTCGCCCCAACAGCTCTATGCCGCGCCCGCCAGCGTCTTCGTGGCCGCCTTCATGGGCAGCCCGGCCATGAACCTGCTGCGCGCTCCGCTGGCGTCGGTCGGCGGTCGGGTCGTGGCCCGGGCCGGTCCCTGGGACATCCCGATGGAGCCCGGAAGAACCAAGGACCACGACGAGGTCCTGGTCGGGATCCGCCCCGAGCACCTCGACCACTTCCCCCACCCTGGCGCCGGCGAGCCCGGCGAGGTGGCTCAGGTGACCGCGGAGGTGGTGGAGCCCCTGGGCAGCGTCACCCTGGTGCACTTCCACGTCGACGCGGCCCCGGTGTCGGTGCTCGACGCGCGCCCGGGTGTTGGGCCGGCACCCCTCGCGAGTGGCCCCTTCTCCGTCGGCCCCGCCCCGGCGCCCATGGTCGCCTCGGTGGACGGGCGGGCCTGGCTCAGCGCGGGCACCAGGGACGGCCCGCTGTCCTTGCGCCTCGATCCGGCCAGCGTCCACCTCTTCCACCCCATCACCGGACTCGCGCTCTGACGGCCGGCGCCGGTCCCCCAGTTCCCTCATTTCCCTCAGTCAGCGCCGCCCGGTCAGGACGACGCCCTCGGTGAAGGCCTTCTGGGCCAGGAAGAACACGAGGACGCACGGCAGGAGGGCCAGGGCCGAGGCCGCCATGAGGTGGGCCCACTGGGTGCTGTAAATGTCCTTGTAGAAGGCCAGACCCAGCGGGAGGGTGTACTCGTCTTGTTCGGACAGATACAGCAGCGGTCCGACGAAATCGTTCCAGACCCCGACGAACTGGAAGGCGGCCACCACCGAGATGGCTGGCCAGGACTGGGGGATGATCACCCGCATCAGGATCGACAGGAACCCGTGCCCGTCGACCCGGGCCGCCTCCTCCTGCTCGCGGGGAATCGTCAGGAAGTACTGGCGCAGGAGGAAGATGTTGAACGCACCACCTCCCAGCCAGGCCGGCACGATCAGGGGAAGGT
>DASZDM010000353.1:0-2380 GCA_035942015.1 Acidimicrobiales bacterium
GTGCAAGGTGTGACCTACACAAGCAACCTCGGTACTTATACCGCCGAATGGGCTCATTTGATGGGTCTTCGCGATGAAGCGGGGAGCGTGACCGTGAGGGCCGGGGCCGATAGAGGGTTGACCATCCACCTCTGAGGCCAGGGGCCTCGCGATTCTTGGAGCTGTCTAGACACCCGAGAATCAAGGAGGCCCCTGGTGGGATTCGAGCGTAGCGACAGCGCGGTCGCCGTTCTGGGCATGGACGGCTTTGTGCTGTTGGCGGCGGTCGAGGTCGACGGCGAGCTGCACCAGCTCGTGGAGACCGAAGCCAGCGTCGTGGGCTGTTCCGGCTGTGGGAGCCGGGCGTTGTCCAAGGGCCGGCGGCGGACCAAGGTCCGTGACCTGTCCTGCGGCGGGCGGCCGGTGGTCGTGGTCTGGAGCAAGCGCCTGTGGCGCTGTGGCGACGCCGACTGCGACGTGAAGACCTGGAGCGAGACGAGCCCTCTCATCGCCTCCCGGGCGTCGCTGACCGAGCGGGCCCGGGTGGAGGCCTGCCGGCAGGTGGGGCGCTACAACCACGCCGTGGCCGAGGTCGGCCGGTCCCTGGGCGTCGGCTGGTGGACGGTCATGAACGCCGTGCGCGACTACGGGGAACCCCTCGTCGACGACCCCGGCCGCATCGGCGCCGTGGGCGGCCTCGGCCTGGACGAGACGGCGTGGCTGCGGGCCAACGCCACCCGCCACACCGCCTTCCTCACCGGCTTCGTGGACATCATCGGCGGGCGGCTTCTCGACATCGTCGCTGGTCGCAGCGCCAGGGTGGTCGAGGACTGGCTGGCCGCCCGCCCCGAGGCGTGGCTGGCCGGCGTGCACACCGTGGCCATCGACCCGCATCGGGGATATGCCAACGGGGTGGCCGAGAAGCTGGCCCATGCCACCCTGGTCGTCGACCCCTTCCACGCCGTCCGCCTCGCCAACATGGCCATCGACGACGTACGCCGGAGGGTGCAGCAGGAGGAGTGCGGCCACCGTGGTCGCACCGGCGATCCGCTCTACGGCATCCGCCGCCTGTTGCTGCGTGGCAACGAGCGCCTCAGTGCTCATGCTCGGGCTCGCATGGAGGTCGGCCTCGCCGCCGGCGACCCTCGCGACGAGGTGCTCGACGCATGGCTGGCAAAGGAAGCACTTCGCTTCATGTACGCGGCCGACACGATGGCCGAGGCCGCCCGGCGCTTCGACGCCTTCATCAAGGAGGCGAAGTCATCCTCGGTGCCCGAACTGCACCGGCTGGCCAAGACCATGTCGCAATGGCGTACCCAGATCCTCGCCCATCACCGATCCGGCGCTTCGAATGGGCCTACCGAGGCGGTCAACCTTCTCATCAAGAAGGTGCTTCGAGTGGCGCACGGCTTTCGCAATCTGGAGAACTATCGGCTGAGGCTGCTTCTCCACTGTGGAGTCAGGTGGCAGACTCATGCTGCTACGAGAATCAGAGGCCGCTCTCCCCGGTTGGCCGCGTAGACCCCCATAACGTGGCCCCCGTGGGCTGCTGAAGACGGCGATCATCATTCCCGGCATTGTGAGAGACCGCGTCGGGAATGATCCGCTCTAGCAGCGCGTGTCGGTCTAGCGGTCCGGCCGCCTCCCTCACGGCATAGGCCAATTGACGGCTGCCTTGGCCGGCTGCAGTCGATGCCGGTACGCCTCGATGTCCCCCGGACCAGGGATTCATCCAGCCGGTGCCGATGAGCAATTGTGTCGGTGCGGTATTCACGGCGACGCCCGTCGTGGCCTTTGAGGCTACGTCCTCCTCATCAGGCCGGCCGATGCGATTTTGACTTCCGTCCTCAGCTTCCGACCCGGCCGCCACCGGTCTTGGTCACGACGGCCAGGCCGGGACGCGGGAAGCCTCGGTCTGCGGGCCACTGGCTGAGTGGACGCGGCGAGAGTCCCTCCCTCTCCGGGGTGCTGGGTGGCCACGAACAGGGCCTGGTCGCCGGGCGTCAGGCAGGCCCCGTGACCTCGGCGCCTACCGGACTGGTCAGAAAGGTGAGGACCGGCACCTTCTGCCCGGCTCGTCGACGAACGACAAGCCGGGTGACGTACAGGTACCGTTCCCTGATGGTCGGCGTCACCCATCGCCATGCCGCTCGACGGCGTCGTCTCGTGGTTGCGGCGCTGGCAGTAATCGCTGCCCTGCTCGCGCTGGTGGGCTCCTTAGTCGCGGTGGGGTGGCCCGATCTCGACCCGAACGGCATCCCGGTCAGCGACCCCAAGCGTGAGGCGCTTCCGGGAGCGAGAGGAGGGTGGTGAGCTGCCTCCCCGGCTGGATCCTCAATGGAGCGCATAGAACTCGCCGTCGGAACTGAGTTGCCCAGACCCACGTTCTACGTGGAGGTAC
>DASZDM010000354.1:0-4360 GCA_035942015.1 Acidimicrobiales bacterium
GAATGGCGCTCGGCCCACCCCGACGGTCTGGTTCTCAGCCGCTCCACCGGCCACCAACGGGACTATGGACGCAACCCCTACCCCGGATACGACGACATCGACCAGTCCCCCTTCTTCTTCGACGGCGAGGCTGACGGCCGCCTATGGGCCATGACCCGGATGGTGGGAATCAACGACGGCGCCGACGCCGTCGCGGTGCAGCTCGACGCGCTGCTGGAGGTCGGCGTCCTGAAGGCACCGCTCGCCGGCCGGGACCTCGTCGTGTGGGCCCTGCCGGGCACGGCGTCGGCTCTCGACGACTCCAGCATCCGCGACGGGCGAGACGTCGGGACCACCGGTGTGTTCGAGGCCGAGCTGGACGGGTGGCCGTTGCGCTTCGAGCGGGTGGACGGCGGCTTCGTCGACGAGCAGACCGGCTCGGTCTGGAACGTGCTGGGCGAGGCCGTCGAAGGGGAGCTGGCCGGTCGCCAACTCACACGAGTGGCCCACGTGGACACCTTCTGGTTCGCCTGGGCGGCATTCCTACCTGACACCGAGATCGTTCCGCCCCTGGAGTGACCGACTCGGCGGGAAGGAACCAACCGCTTGCCCACCGGGTTCCCTTCCCATGCGAGGAGCCAGGACCTGACCAGGAAGCAGGAGGCCGACGTCGTCGTCCTCGGGATGGGGCCTGGCGGCGAGGACGTCGCCGGGCGGCTGGCTCAGGCCGGCCTCGACGTCGTCGGCGTCGAGCGGGAGTTGGTGGGCGGCGAGTGCCCCTACTGGGGATGCGTGCCGTCGAAGATGATGCTGCGTGCCGCCCACCTCCTGGCCGAGGCTCGGCGGGTGCGGGGCATGGCCGGCGATTCCGTGGTGCGGCCGGACTGGGCCCCGGTGGCCAAGCGGATCCGCGAGGAGGCGACCGACACGTGGGACGACCAGGTTGCGGTCGACCGCTTCGAGGGCAAGGGCGGCCGCTTCTTGCGAGGCGAGGGGCGCGTCGTTGCCCCCGATGTCGTCGCCGTGGGCGGTCACCACGTCCACGCCCCGCGAGGCATGGTGCTTGCCACCGGCACCTCACCCGCCATCCCGCCCGTGCCCGGCTTGGACCGGGTGCCCTACTGGACCAACCGGGAGGCGGTGGCGGTCGAGGAGCTGCCGACTTCGCTCGTGGTCCTCGGCGGTGGCGCCGTGGGCGTGGAGCTGGCTCAGGTCTTCGCCCGTTTCGGCGTGGACGTGACCCTCGTCGAGGCCCTGGACCGCCTGATGCCTGCCGAGGAGCCCGAGGTGGGGCCGGTTTTGGCCGAGGTCCTCGCTTCCGAAGGCGTCGACGTGCGATTGGGCGTCAAGGTGACCGAAGTGCACCGCGACAGGGCCAGGGTGGCGGTATCGCTCGAGGACGGCACGGCCGTGGCCGCCGCTCAGCTCCTGGTGGCCACCGGGCGCCGAGCCGATCTGGCCACCCTCGGGGTCGGGTCGCTCGGAGTCGACGAGTCGCAGCGCTGGCTGCCCGTCGACGACCACCTCCGGGTCTCCGACGGCGTGTGGGGGGTGGGCGACCTCACCGGCAAGGGTGCCTTCACCCACGTGGCCCTGTACCAGGCCCCCATCGCCGTCGCCGACATCCTGGGCCAGGACGGACCACCGGCGGAGTACCGGGCCGTTCCCCATGTCACCTTCACCGACCCCGAGATCGGGGCGGTGGGACTGTCAGAGGAGGCGGCGCGAGCGGCGGGGATCACCGTTCAGGTGGGCACCGCACGGGTGCCAGAGACGGCCCGGGGCTGGATCCACAAGTCGGGCAACGAGGGCCTGATCAAGCTGGTGGCCGACGCCGCTCGCGGCGTCCTCGTGGGGGCCACGGCCATGGGCCCCTCCGGCGGAGAGGTGATCGGCCTGCTCTCCCTGGCCGTGCACGCCGAGGTACCGGTCGAGCACCTGCGGCGGATGATCTACACCTACCCGACCTTCCACCGCGGTGTGGAGGACGCCCTGCGGGACCTGGACGTCTGAGGCCAGGTCCGGGGACGGGCGCTTCGAACGCGCCCCGGCACGAACGACGACAGCGAAGGGAACGTCATGAGATTCGCAATTTGTGGGCTCGGCCGGATGGGCTTGAGCCTCGGCATGCAGGCGCTGGAGAAGGGCCACGAGGTCGTGGGCTTCGACCCCGGAGGCTCCGAGGAGCTGCAGGCAGCAGGAGGCACCGTGGTGGAGTCGATCGCCGAGCTGACCGATGCGCTGGAGCCGCCTCGGGTGGCCCTTATCTACGTCCCCCACGGCGACCCGACCGAGCAGGCGGTCAGCCAGCTGGCCGACACGTTCGACGCCGGCGACGTGGTGGTCGACGGTGGCAACACCCATTGGGACGACTCGGTGCGCCGCCATGGTGTGCTCGCCGAAGCCGGGATCCACTTCCTCGACGCCGGCACCAGCGGCGGCGTCAGCGGAGCTCGCCAGGGAGCGTGCTTCATGGTGGGCGGTGACGAGGATGGCTACGAGATCGTGCGGCCGGTGTTCGAGGACCTGGCGGTTCCGGACGGCGCCCTCCACGTCGGTCCGCCAGGATCGGGCCACTTCACCAAGAACGTCCACAACATGATCGAGTTCGGCATGGTCCAGGCCATCGGTGAGGGCGTGGAGATGCTAAAGCGCTGTGACTGGCAGCTCGACCTGGCGGCGGTGTTCCACAACTGGAACCACGGCTCGGTGATCCGGTCGTGGCTGGTGGAGCTCATGGAGACGGCGCTGCGGTCCAAGCACGACATGGCCGGCGTCGACCCCTACGTGGAGGACACTGGCGAGCAGCGCTGGGGCATCGAGTTCGCCATGGACAAGGAGATCCCTGTCCCCCTGCTCGCCCAGGCGGTATGGGGCTTCTATGAGTCCCGCGACCCCGACCGGTCGTGGGCCAGGACGGTGGCGCTGTTGCGCCACCAGTACGGCAAGCACCCCCTCCAGGGTCGGGCAGGCAGCGACTCGTGAGCACGGCAGTAAGGAACAAGGCCTACGACATGGTCGTCATCGGCGGCGGCACCGGCGGGCTCAGCGCCGCGCTGGAAGCCGCCCGTCGGAACGCGTCGGTGTTGCTCGTCCAGGAAGGTCGCCTCGGAGGCGACTGCACCTTCACCGGGTGCGTCCCCTCCAAGGCGTTGCTGGCCGCCGCAGCTCGTGGCCAGTCGTTCAAGGAGGCGAGCGCCGAGGTGCACCGGGCCATCGAGACCGTGGCCGCCGCCGAGGACGACGACGCCCTCGGCGCAGAGGGCGTCGAGGTGCTCCACGGCCGGGCCGTGTTCCGCTCGCCCCAGGAGGTCGACGTCGACGGGCGCCGAGTTCGCTCGTCGAGATTCGTCGCCACCGGCGCGGCGCCGCTGGTACCCCCCATCGAGGGTCTGAGCGAGATCCATCCGCTGACCAACGAGAACTTGTTCGACCTCGACGAGCTACCCCCCCGGCTCGCCGTTCTCGGCGGCGGCCCCATCGGGGCGGAGATGAGCCAGGCGTTCGCCCGCCTGGGCTCGAGCGTCACCCTGTTGGAAGCGGGAGACCGCATCCTCGCCAAGGAGGAACCGGAGGCGTCCGAGGTCGTCGCCGAGGCACTCAGACACGACGGCGTCCAGGTCCGGACCGGCTCCAAGGTGGTCAAGGCGGAGGCCACCGACGGGAACCGCGCCACGCGGGTGCACGTGGACGGTGCGGAGCCGGTGGAGGTCGACCGGCTGCTGGTGGCCATCGGGCGCCGGCCCTCGACATCCGGCATGGGGCTCGAAGATGCCGGCGTCGAGCTCGACGACCGCGGTTTCATTGGCACCGACCACACCATGGCCACCTCGGTGCCCGGCATCTGGGCGGTAGGCGACGTGGCCGGCTCTCTGCAGTTCACCCACGCCGCCAACCGCATGGCCACCGTGGCCGTGAGCAACGCCCTCTCCCCGTGGTTGAAGGCCCGGAAGCGGCGCTTCGACACCCAGCAGCTCCCTTGGGCGACCTTCACCTCCCCGGAGGTCGGCCGGGTGGGGATGACCGAGGCCCAGGCTGCCGACCACGGCGGCCGGGTCGCGTACCTGCCGATGACCGAGGTCGACCGTGCCGTCGCCACCGGCCAGACCCGGGGCTTCATCAAGCTCATGGCCGGCCCACGCCCGGTCCTGCGGGGGCTCGGCGGGGGCCGCCTCCTCGGCGCGACGGCAGTGGCGACCGTGGGCGGAGAGCTGGTGCACGAGGTGGCCCTGGCCATGAGGACCAACATGTTCACCGGCCGGCTGGCGCAGACGGTGCACGCCTACCCCACCTGGTCGCTGGCGGTGCAGCAGGCCGCCGCTCAGTTCTTCTTCCAGATCGGCGGCAGGGAGGCTCGCCCTGCGCGGCGGTGAAGTTGCAG
>DASZDM010000355.1:0-8123 GCA_035942015.1 Acidimicrobiales bacterium
CTCGTGGCCATCAACCCCTTTCTCGGGGCCTACGCCAACGAGACGAGGATGTACACCCTCCTCGCCCTGTTGAGCCTGCTGGCCACAGCCACGTTCCTCCACGCCTTCGTCTACCGGCGCCGGCGCTACGTGCCCGCCTTCGCCGTCTCGCTGGCCCTGCTGCTCTACACCCACAACTGGGCGCTGCTGTTCACCGTGGGCGCCGGCCTGGCCCTGATTGCATGCGTGGTGGTGCAGCCCGACCGCCGCTCGACCTTCATCGATGGCGTCCTCGCCTTCGGCGCCGCCGGGCTGGTCTACGCCCCCTGGCTCCCCTCCCTCGCCTACCAGGTTGCCAACACGGGAGCGCCCTTCTCACCGCTGCCCACGCTGCTCCAGGCCCGGGCCGAGGTGTTCAACCTGCTCGGCGGTCCGGAGGCGGTCATCGTGCTCGGACTGGGCGCAGGCGTGGCGCTCCTGACACTGCTGCGACCACCATGGGACCGTCGGGCCGTGGCTCTGATCGTGGCTGCCACCATCACCGTGGTCACCATCACCGTCGGCTGGGTGCTCTCCCGCGACGGCTCCATCTGGGTGTTCCGCTACCTGGCCGTGATCCTCGGGCCGATCCTGGTGTTCCTCGCCGTCGGCCTGGCCCACGGCGGCAGGATGGCCGTTGCCTCGCTGGCCCTGGCCGCCGTGCTCTTCGCCCCCATCGGGGTGAAGACACCGCCCTTCCACAAGAGCAACGTCAGGGACGTCGCCGAACGTGTCGGGCCGCTGCTCGCACCGGGCGACCTCGTCGTCACCGACTTCGGCAGGGTGCCGCTGCTGGCTTTCTACCTCCCCCCCGGCCTTCGCTACGCGGAAACGACGGGTCCGGTCGACGACGAGCGCACCTCCGACCAGCGCAACGCCCTGGAGCGGCTGGAGCAGGGGCGACCGGAGATCACCGTCCAGCCGTTGCTCGACGACCTGGAGGTCGGCCGTCAGGTGCTGGTCGCCTGTACCCCGGCCAAGATCCCGCCACCCCCGGACGCTCCGCCGTTCCTGAACCTGGTCTTCTTCCGGTGCCTGGAGACGTTGGCCATGATCGAGCAGGACGACAGCTTCCAACTGGAGCTGACGGTGGACGAGGTGGGGGAGTCACGTCACCCGGTGCTGGGCCACCTCTTCACCAAGACGGGCCCCTGAGCTCCCCCGTGGTCCGCACCGCCGCGCCCGCGGCGTCCGAGCATTCCGGGGCCGGCGATCCCGAGCGGCTCGCCGTCGACACCCGGGCGGCCCCGCCGGCCCGCCGCCGCACCCTCCTCGTCGTCGCCGGTCTCCTCGCGCTCAGCGCCCTGGCCACGCTGCTGCACCTGGAAGCCCTCGGCATCAGCATGTGGGTCGACGAGGCCCAGTCCGTGGGCATCGCCTCCTCCCCGATCGCCGAGATCCCCGGCCTGCTGGCCCGGGACGGCTCTCCTCCGCTCTACTACCTCCTCCTGCACCCGTGGATGGCTCTGTTCGGAACCTCCGAGGCGGCGGTGCGGTCTCTCGCCCTCGTCTTTGCCACCGTCACCGTGCCGGTGGCGTGGTGGGTGGCCCGCAGCTTGTTCGGGACCCGCGCCGCGTGGCTGACGGCGGCCCTCGTGGCCACCAGCCCCTACCTGGCCGTCTACGGGCGCGAGACTCGGATGTACACGCTGGCGGTCCTTCTCGTTCTGGTGAGCACCACCGCCTTCGTCCAGGCCTTCGCCTACCGGCGCCGGCGGTGGCTCTCCGCCTTCGTCGTCACGCTGGCCCTCGTGCTCTACACCCACAACTGGGGCGTCTTCCTCGCCCTGAGCATGTCCCTGGCGCTGGTTCCGTGCCTGGTGGCCAGTGACGACCGGCGCCGGACGGTGCTCGACGCCGCCCTGGCGTTCGGGGGCGCCGCCCTGCTCTACGCCCCCTGGGTGCCGACGCTGCTCAGCCAGGCCCGCCACACGGCCGCGCCGTGGTCGAAGATCCCCGTGGCCCGAGAAGCGGTGTCAGTGGTCGGGGTGGTGCTCGGGGACGAGCGGGTGCTGGTGGCACTGGTGGTCGCCGCCGGCGTGCCGCTCGCCGTCCTGGCCCTGCGCCCCCGCACGAGCACTGGGGCGGCCGTGGGCGCCATGTCGATCATGGTGGTGGCCGGCGTGGCCATCGCCTGGCTCGCCTCCCAGGTGCAGCCGGCCTGGGCCGATCGCTACCTCGGCATCTTCCTCGCCCCGATGCTGCTGCTGGCCGCGCTCGGCCTCAGCCGGGCCGGCCCCACCGGGCTGATGGCCTTTGCCCTCGTGCTCCTGCTCTGGACGCAGCCGCTGGGCCGGATCACCGGCTTGCGGGCAGCCCCTGCCTCCGACGAGAAGAGCAACGTGGAGCACGTGGCAACCGTTCTCGGGACCCGGCTGAGGGCGGGTGATCTGGTCGTCTCGACCCAGATGGAGCAGGTGCCGGTGCTGCGCTACTACCTGGGTCCGTCGCTGCGCTACGCCGATCCCACCGGCCTCGTGGACAACCCTCGGGTGGCCGACTGGACCGACGCGGTGACGCGCATGGCCGGCGCCGATGCCGCCGGCGACGTCCTCCCCCTGGCCCGGGACCTTCCCGCTGGTGGCCACGTGGCGCTGGTATGCCCGCTTTTGACCACCGAAGCGGGTGATGCCGAGTGGTTCCGGGCGATGGACCTCTCGTGCCGTTCGCTCCGCAGTGCACTCGGGGCCGACGAGGGGTTCCGCCGTGTCCTCGGGCCGGTCCCGTCCGAACCCCTGGAGGAGACCAAGACGCCGGTGTTCGCCCTGCTCTACCAGAAGCGCTGAGGCGCCGGCGTCACTTCGTCGCCGCGGCCACCGTTGCGCCCCGCACCTCCACCCGCGCCCCCAGGTCGACCAGCCCGTCGGTCCTCCCGGGGTTGACCACCTCGAAGGTGTGGCGCTGCTCCACCCAGTCGAACACGGGGTCGCCACCGGGATGGTGAATCCCGATGGTGAGGAAGTAGGTGCCGTCGAGCAGGGGCACCGAGTCGAAGCAGAACGCCACCTCTCCCTCGCCGGTCGGCACGGCCACGGCCAAGTCGAGCAGCTCGGTGTTGATCCCGAAGATGTTGTCGCCCTTGATGTCGTACACAGCCACCCCGAACACCGCTTCGTCCACCGCCTCGGCCGCCTGGTAGCGCACCCGCACGGCGAGGGACTCACCGGGGAGGAGGTGACGCCGGGACGGGTCGGGGTAGTCGACGACCACGTCGGTGATGCGGATCTTGAGGGTCCGCCGGCGTTCGGACCCCGACCCATCGGCGTCGCCCTCCGCGTCTGTGTCGGTGGCCACGTCGTCTCGCTCGAGGAGGGTCTCCCGAAAGGCACGCACGGCGATGCCGGGCTCGGCGTCGATCACCATCCGGCCGTGGTCGAGCACCACCGCTCGGTCGCAGATCTGGCGGACCGTGTCGGCGGCGTGGGTGACGAAGAGAATGGTGCGCCCCTCGGCCTGGAACCTCTTGATGCGGTTGATGCACTTACGCTGGAAGGCCTCGTCGCCCACCGAGAGGACCTCGTCGATCACCAGCACGTCGGGATCGACGTTGACGGCCACGGCGAAGCCCAGCCGGGCGTACATGCCGGAGGAGAAGTGCTTGACCTGGTTGTCGATGAACGGCTCGATCTCGGCGAAGGCCACGATGTCGTCGAAGACCCGGCTGATCTCGGCCTTGGACAGGCCGAGGATGGAGCCGTTCAGGTACACGTTCTCCCGTCCGGTCAGCTCGGGGTGGAATCCGGCCCCGAGCTCGAGCAGCGAGGCCATGCGACCCGATGCCACGATGCGGCCGCTGGTGGGGCGCAGGATCCCGGCCACGCACTTCAACAGGGTCGACTTTCCCGAGCCGTTGTGGCCGAGCAGCCCGACTGTCTCGCCCTCCTTGACGTCGAAGCTGATGTTGCGCAGCGCCCAGAAGTCCTCGTGCGGGACATGGCCCTTGATGATCCGCTCCTTCAGCGACTGGACCTGCTCCTGGTAGAGCCGGAACCGCTTGGAGACAGTGTCGACTTCGATGGCGACGGCCACGCCTACAACTCCTCGGCGAAGTTGTCCTCCAGGCGGCCGAAGAGCCACAGGGCTCCGGCCAACAGCCCGACGGCGACGGCGCCGATGATCAGGACGTTGCGGAGGTACCACCACAGGGTTGCGTCGGGAGGAAGGACCCCGTTCGACTCGACGGCTCCGGCCAGGCGTCCTCCGGACGTGGGGCCGGTGGCGGTGTGGTTCCAGATGCCGCGCTGGAACACCAGCACGATGGGCAGCATCGGGTTGAGGAGCAACAGCGACGATTTCTCGGCCAGCTTGTCGGCCAGCAACTGGTACTGGTACACGATCGGGGTGATCCAGAACCAGGCCAGCAGCACCAGCTCGAGGAGATGCTGGGTGTCGCGCATGTAGACGTTGACGCCGGCCAGGGCGATGCCCAGGCCGGCGGCGAGCACCAGCAGCACGACCAGGGCCAGGAACACCACCGGCAGGTACTCCCAGGCCGGGGCGAAGCCGAACACGCCGAGGGCGCCGATGAGGACCAGGGCTTGGAGGCAGAAGTGGACGAGGGCGGCGCCGATGCCGGCCAGGGCGAGGATCTCCCGGGGGAAGCGGACCTTGTTGACCAGCGACGCGTTGTCGACGATTGAGCTGGTGGCCGAGCCCAGTGAGGTGGAGAAGAGGTTCCAGGGCAACAGGCCGGCGAGGAGGAATACGGGGAAGTCGGGGATTCCCGAACCCAGCACGACGTCGAACACCACCCAGAACACGACCAGGTACAGGATCGGGTTCAACAGCGACCACAGGAAGCCGAGCGCGCTGTTCTTGTACTTGACCTTGAGTTCCTTGCGGATCAAGTTGCCCAGCAGCTCCCGGTAGCGCCAGACGTCGGCCAGCCGCTGTCGGGGGGAGGGGCGAGCGGAGATCTCGTGGCGGGGAGCCGCCCCGCCGCTGTCGGCGGAGCCGTCGGGCAGGGTCGTGTCCAGGGCCCCGAGGCTACCGGGGACCAGGAACGAGAGCAGCAGTCCGGCGATGCAACGTGCGGAACTGGGCGAGCTCGGAGATCGTCTCATCTGCATGCGCCCGCGACTGCTCCTGCTTCCCTGCCTCCTCGTCGCCGCCTGCGGCCCGACCGGGGAGTCGGCCGTCGTGGCCGGCGACGAGCGACCGTCGTCCAGCCGCTACCGGGTGAGCGCCACGGTTCTCGAGAGCCCGGGCCACGGTCCCCAGCTCTGCCAGGCGGTGGCCGAGTCGTACCCACCCCAGTGCAGCGGCCCCGATGTGGTGGGGTGGGACTGGGCCACTGCCGAGGGTGAGGAGACGGCCAACGGCACCACGTGGGGCGCCTACGAGGTGACGGGAACCTGGGACGGGACGCGCCTGACCCTGACCGAGCCCCCCGGCCCTCCCCGCTTCCACCATCCCGAAGGCCGTGTCGAGCTGTCGACACCGTGCCCGGAACCGGACGGAGGTTGGCTGGTGATGGATCGGGCCGCGGCCGGCGACGAGGCGCTGGCTCGAGCGCAGGAGCGGGCCGGCTCCCTGCCGGGCTTCGCCGGACTATGGATCGACCAATCGACCGGGCCGGTGTTGAACGTCAGGTTCACCGACGACGTCGAGGCCGCTGAGACGGAGCTGCGCGAGGTGTGGGGAGGAGCCCTGTGCGTGTCGCCGGCCGAGCGGTCCCTCGCCGAGCTCCAGACCATCCAGGCCGAGGTGACCACCGACGAGACGACGTTCAGCTCCATCAACGCGCCCGCCAACGTTGTCGAGGTGCAGGTCATGGTCGCCGATCCCGACCACCAGGCGGCCTACGACGCCCGCTACGGCGACGGTGCGGTCGTCGTCACCGGCTGGCTGGAGCCCGTCGACTGAACGTGGGGTCCGGCGTGGGGCTGCGCTACGTTCCGCTCCGTGCGCACCGGTGCCTCCTCCGCCGTGCTCTCGGTGGTGATGCCGTGCTTCAACGAGGAGGCAACCGTGGTCCAGACCTGTGAGCGGGTGCTGGCGTCGCCCTACACCTGTGAGCTGATCGTCGTCGACGACGGCTCCACCGATGGGACCGCCGAACGCCTGGACGGGCTGGCCGACGAGCGGCTGCGGGTGCTGCGCCAGCCGGTCAACCAGGGAAAGGGGGCGGCGCTTCGTCGAGGCTTCGCCGCCGCCGAGGGGCCCTTCGTCGTGGTCCAGGACGCCGACCTGGAGTACGACCCCGCCGACTTCGAGCAGCTTCTCGTCCCCCTGCTCGAGGGCCAGGCCGACGTCGTCTACGGCTCCCGCTTCGTCTCCGACCGCCCGCACCGGGTCCTGTACTTCTGGCACTACGTCGGGAACCGCCTCCTCACCCTCACCTCCAACGCCTTCACCAACCTCAATCTGAGCGACATGGAGACGTGCTACAAGGTCTTTCGCAAGGAGGTGCTCGAGAGCTTCACCCTGGAAGAGGACCGCTTCGGCATCGAACCCGAGCTCACCGCCAAGGCGGCCGGTGGTGGCTGGCGCATCTATGAGGTCGGCATCTCCTATCACGGCCGGACCTACGCCGAGGGCAAGAAGATCGGATGGCGCGACGGTGTGGCGGCGTTCTCCTGCATTCTCCGCTACTCGCCCGTCGGCCGCCGTCTGTCCCGTCGCTGAGCGGTCGGCGTCCCGGCATCGGATACGAAGTCCACCCGTCGGTGGCGGCATCCGGCAACAATGGCGGTGACCCGGTACAAACCGCTGAAAAGGAGCTGGACGATGAACCGACGAGATCTGGTCAAGGTGGTGGCTGCCCACGGAGACCTCGATGCCAAGCAGGTTGACGCCACGCTACGCAACCTCACCGACGTCATCACCGCCGTGGTGGCCAAAGGGGAGCCGGTCACCATCAGCGGCTTCGCCAAGTTCGCCAAGATCGACCGTCAAGCTCGCATGGGGCGCAACCCGGCCACCGGTGAGTCGATCAAGATCAAGGCCTCCAAGAAGGCCCGCATCACCCCGCTGAAGGGCTTCAAGGATGCCGTCATGAAGCCGAGCCAGGCCCCCAAGCTGGCCCGGGGGGTGTGGTCCCCTTCGGCGTCGGGCGGGGCGGAAGGCGGGGACAGCTCGAAGGCCTCGGCCAAGAAGGCGCCGGCCAAGAAGTCGGCGCCCGCCAAGGCCACCGCCAAGAAGGCAGCCGTCAAGAAGGCGCCGGCCAAGAAGGCCACCGCCAAGAAGGCAGCCGTCAAGCGGAGCTGACCAGGGCTAGGCCGTGACCCGGATGATCGCCGAGGTCGTGGCCCGTCCACCGGACACGAAGCCGGCCACCACGTCGAGGCGACAGGTGAGGCCGGCTTGGCCCTGGGCGATGGGCACGCGGATGGAGACCGATGCCGCACCGGCCTCGTTGCTGACCTCGAAGACCTCGGGCGAGGTGAGGCCGCACCCGTTGACAGTGACGGTCCGGATGGCGTCCTTGCTGGCGGTCACCGTTCCCTCGTAGTCCGTCCCCTCGGCGAGGGTCACCGAGGCCGGCGACATCGCCGCCGTGGGCGGCGGCTCGGCCGTCGTCAGCTCGACCAACCGGTCCAGGGTGCGGGCCAGGAACGACGCCATCTCGTCCCGGCGCACGTTCGCGTTCACTCCGTAGAGGTCCCGGCCCTGGGCGTCGGTGCCGGCTCCCGCGGTGATGCCCTCGGCGGCGAGGGCATTGATGGAGCCCTCGTGGGGGTTGAGGTCGTCGTCAACGAAGAAGTCACCGGTCGAGGCCGGGATCTCCTGGGCCAGCACCCGGTTGGCATTGAGGATGAAAGTGGCCATCTGCGGGCGGCTCACCGGCCGGTCGGGAGCGAAGCAGGCCTGGCCTCCGGCGTCGTTGCCGGTGCCGTCCACCACCCCGGCCGCGGCCAGGCGCTGGATGCTGTCGAAGTGGACGCCCGCCTCGAGGTCGCAGGGAAAGGCGTTGCCCGACGGCGCCGCCGGCAACCCGTCGGTGGCGGAGGCCGTGCGCTCGGCGACGTAGTCAATCAGGCGGGCGATGAAGCTAGCCATCTGGCCGCGGGGGACGGTTGCCTCGGGGCTGTATATGGACGGGGAGGTACCGGTGGTCACGCCGTACCAGGCCACGCAGTCGACCGCTGATTCGTGGATGTTGG
>DASZDM010000356.1:0-1713 GCA_035942015.1 Acidimicrobiales bacterium
GCGTAAGCGGCACGGGTCCGTCGACGGTAGAGATTGCGAAGCCTCAACAACACCCCCCGCCGCAAAATCACCTCTCGCTGCTGGCCAGCTCCCGTGACGCCCGGGCAAGAGGCAGCCCGTAGTGCCATGGGCCGCCGCACCTCTCCGGGTCCTCGGCGACGACAGCGACGCCCCCCGTCTCAGCCGTCTCGCGTGCGGTCGCCCAGAGCGTCAGCCGATCGTCGGGGCTCTCCGTCGGCTGACTCGACGTACAGACCACGCAGGACTGCGCCTCGGTGGGGGACGGCCACTGGGGGGCCCTCGCAGAGCTCTGGGAGCCGCTGGTGTGGCCTGGAGAACCCGTCCGCCTTGGCCGGAACGGCGCACCTACCGGTACCGCCCAAACCTTCGCCCTGTCGTCATGGTGGAGGGCTCTTCCCATCTTGCGGAGGCGCCACGGTGTCAAGGACGGCCAAAGACTTTCTGCGGGATATCCGTCGCGTTGTGGACTAGCGAAGCAGACTTCCGTCGAGTTCGAACTTGCCTCGCCTCCAGGCCCCCAAGCGCCACGGTGTCGCCGACGACGGCCACGCCGGATAATCGGCCTCGACCATCGTCAACCGAGTCGCAACAGACTCACTGGCCATCCCCAGAGCGGCGCGCGTGTCATGCAATGCTTCTTCGGTGGCCTTTCTTTCGCCGGCGCGGGTGCTCTCCGGAGACCGGAAGAAGGCCGAGTGGAACCCGTGGTGGATCCTGGGATGGTACGTGACGTCCATCGGTTGGATCGTCTACGGATTGTGGGCGCGTGACTTCTCCCGGGGTGTTACTGCCTTCGTCGTGCTGTTCCTTCCGCAAGAGCTGTACGCCATCAGCAAGGAAAACGACGCTTTCCCGCCGCTCACCCACGTTATCCGCAATCGGTTCCCAGGTTGGTTTGCGTTCCCGCTGATCTTTGCCACCGTCGCGGCCGTCTCCGCCCGATGGGCGGCGCTCGAGTGGCGGGCCGTCGGCCTGATCACTCTGCCGTTTGCCGCACTCGGGTGGCTCATCGAGCACTTCCTCGCCACCTATGCCGGACCTGACCCCCGTCGTGAGGGAACTGCGGCTGGTGGCGAGCGGCGAGCCGCCTGACCCAGTCCCGCGTGGGCGCCCCGACGCGTGGTCTCGTCAGGCATGAAGCCCGCCGGCAACTGCGAGGTCGACCCAGTCGTTATGTCGGTGCGGTGACGAACCCACCTCTCGTATCCATTGGGGACGCCGGCTCGCCGACCATAACGACGCGCGCAGGAACGCAGTTCGGGTAGCACCGAACCGGCGATCGCGCGGAGAGCTCGGGGACACTCTCGGCCCTCACCATGGCCACTGACGGTCGCAACGGCGGGCGTGCGTAAATGTTCCTAGCCCATCTGGACAGGCGCCTCCAGGCGGGTGGTAGCCCAGGGGAGTAAGTTGCACTAAGCGACCGTACCGGCTGTGCTCTGGGCGCCACTGGGTGGTGTTCCGCTGCCAGACGTGTAGCAAGCGGCGTCGTAGCCCATCCAGGCGCGACGATGCGCCACTACCGGGCTCGTCGGTCCCTCGACGGCACGCCTCGTAGGTCGTCGCTGCCTTCCTGGCACCGGTTCAGCGGCGGCAATGCCCGACTGGCTGATCGACAGGGGGACGGAGCGCTCCCACGCCGCGGCGCTCCGTAATCCCAAATCTGGTGGTCGCCGCGGGGTCGAAGCCCTT